>NZ_MUZW01000006.1:0-6380 GCF_003266085.1 Methanosphaera sp. DEW79
AAATTATTTCCTCTTTATATTTTGAACCATAGATGATATAATAATATATCAGTATCTAAAAATTACAAATCCATTTTTTTTTAATTTCACATATTATATTTATTATATTGGGTGTATGTTTTTATGAATATGAATTATTTTTTTTAGATGTATTTATGAATATTATTATTAGTTTTAAAAAAGATATATTTAATTAAGAATATTTAATATAGTTGGAAGGATTTAAATTGCTAGAAATTATAGAGTTAAAACAAGAAGACTTTTCAAAGTATACTCAGAGAATTCAAATGAATTCTAGTGATGTTATACAACCTGTACAGGAAATTATTGCAAATGTATGTGAAAATAAGGATAAAGCATTACATGATTATACTTTGAAATTTGATAAGGCAGATATCTCTGATTTTAAGGTACCTGTTGAGACTATTAAACAAAGTGTGGAAAATATTAGTCCTAAACTAAGAAAAGCATTGGAAGATGCAGCAGAAAATATTAGTAAGTTTCATAAAGCACAAATACCATCTGATTGGACAATGACAGTAAAAGATGGTGTTAAGGCTGGTCAAATTATAAGACCATTATCTCGTGTTGGTTGTTATATTCCTGGTGGAAGGGCAGCATATCCTTCATCCATATTAATGACTGTTATTCCAGCAAAGATTGCTGGTGTAGAAGAGATTATTTGTTGTACTCCTCCAGATAAAGATGGATGTGTTAGTGATGAAATTCTTGCAGCAGCATATATTGCTGGTGTAACTGATATTTACATGGTGGGTGGTGCTCAAGCTATAGCAGCAATGGCATATTCTACTCAAACAATACCTTCTGTTGATAAGATTGTAGGACCTGGTAATATTTTTGTAGCAACAGCTAAAAAATTAGTATATGGTGATGTGGATATTGAATTTCCAGCAGGTCCATCTGAAATGTTAGCATTGGTAGATGAAACAGCAAATCCTGAATATATTGCAACAGAATTATTAGCTCAAGCAGAACATGATCCTAATGCTGCAACAATACTTGTATCTACATCAAAAGAAGTGGCCCAAAAAACTGTAGAACATGTTATGGAATATCTTAAAACACAAAAAAGAAGTGATATAATAGAAGAATCATTATCTAAATATGGTCATGTTCTAGTGGCAAGTAGTATGGAAGATGCTATAGATTTTACTAATGCATATGCTCCAGAACACTTGGTTATTGTGACAAAAGATCATTATAAAACATTAGAATCAATAAATAATGCTGGTTCTATCTTTTTAGGTAATCTTACACCAGTTGCTGGTGGAGATTATGGTTCTGGAACAAACCATGTTCTTCCAACAAGTGGTGGGGCAAGAATGTATTCTGGTTTATCTGCAGAATCTTTCCTTAAAAAACCAACAATACAAGAATTATCACCTGAAGGTGTTAAAAATATTAAAGACATGGTTATAAACCTAGCAGAAGCAGAAGGATTATATGCTCATGCTTTATCTATTAAAAAAAGAGCAGAAGATATGGAATAAAATATTTTTCTATTAAATAAATTTATCAATTAAGAAAAATATAAATATATATTAATATTTTATTAATTTTAACTAAAATCATAAAATGAATACATAGGTGAAAAAGTGACAGACATATTTGAAAAATGTAAAAGAACCCATTACTCAAATGAAATAGGTCCAGAACTTGCTGGTGAAACAGTTAAAGTAACTGGATGGGTACATGAAATAAGAGATCTTGGTGGAATTGTATTTGTATTAATCAGAGATAAAAATGGTATAACACAATTAACAGCACCAAGTAAAAAATTATCTGAAGAAATGATGGCAGATGTACGTGCAGCAAGAAAAGAAACAATAATTACCCTAACAGGTACTGTACAAGAATCAGCAAAAGCACCTAATGGTGTTGAAATAATTCCAAGTAACATTGATGTAATTAATGTTTCACAATTACCTCTACCATTAGATACTACAGAAAAAGTAGAAGCAGAAATGGATACAAGATTAGATTCAAGATTCATGGATTTAAGAAAACATGATGTAAGTGCAATATTTAAAATAAAAAGTCAAATGTTACACACAGCACGTAACTACTTCTATGACAATGATTTTACAGAAATCACAACACCAAAACTTGTAGCTTCAGCAACTGAAGGTGGAACAGAATTATTCCCAATAACCTACTTTGAAAAAGAAGCATTTCTTGGACAAAGTCCTCAACTATACAAACAAATGATGATGGCAACAGGTCTTGACAATGTATTTGAAATAGGACAAATATTCAGAGCAGAAGAACATGATACATTAAGACATTTAAATGAAGCATTATCCATTGATGCAGAAATGTCATTTAAAAGTCAAACAGATGCAATGAACACATTAGAAGAATTAATTAAAAGAATATTATCAGACATATCTACTAATTGTCAAAAAGAATTATCTGACTTAGATCATGAATTAGATATTCCTACAGAACCATTCCCAATAGTTACATATGAAGAAGTAATTGATATTGTAAATAGTAGGGATGTTGAAATGAATTATGGTGAAGATTTAAATAGGGCAGCAGAAAAAGTATTAGGAGAAACTATGGGTAGTTACTACTTTATTACAGAATGGCCAACAGCAATTAAACCATTCTATGTAATGCCTAACAGTGATGATGCTGAAAAAAGCACTGCATTTGATTTAATGTACAGAGATCTTGAATTGTCAAGTGGTGCACAACGTATCCATGATTATGATCTTTTATACAGTCAAATAGAAGCAAAAGATTTAAATCCTGATTCATTTGAAAAATACTTACAAGCATTTAAGTATGGTATGCCACCACACTCTGGTTGGGGTATGGGTGCAGACAGATTAACAATGGTTATTACAGGTGCAAAAAATATTAGGGAAACTGTATTATTCCCAAGAGACAGAAGACGACTTACACCTTAGTTGTTCTTCTTTATTTTTTTTTTAAATTAATTTCTTTTTCTAAAATAAGTATGATAAAATAAGTTTGTCTATTTTTAATAAATTTAATAAAAAAAGAGGTACTTGGGAGAGTATCTATTCTTTTATATCTTCAATATATATGTAAATTCTTTCTTCTTCAAAATAATAGCTTTCATCTTCATTTAATTTACTGGCAATTTCAAAGATTAAACCATTATCTCTTAATTGAAATATTCTATTTACAATATCATCGTATGCATATTGATTATTTCTATTAGTATATACTCTATTAAATCCCTTTTCACTCCATTCAAGTCCATCCCATGCATATAATTTGGATTTTCCTTGTGGATTATATACTATCTTAGCAAGTATATTAAAATCATCTTCTTCATAAGTATCATCAAGTAGAATACATTCTATTTCTCGTATATTCATATTCTACATCCTTATAATTTATTTGCTATGATATTTAATTTATATTGTTCTTTAGAGATTTCATCATGATCATTCATAGCTTTTAATTCTTTCCAAAGATTTCCATGTACCATATAATCATGCATTCTTGTTATAAAATCTTCAAATTTATCTTTATCTTCTTTATTTTCAGGTGATATTTTATTTAAGTCTATGAAATCTTTATGCCATGTGTCTCCATCAAAAAAATAATATGTTGTATCATAATCATTTTCAGTATTATATTCTGCTTTACATTTTATATTATATGATTTATTATCAACATCACTTAGAATATATTCATATGTTTCTTTCATTTTCTATTCACCCTCATTGTTATTATGTTTGTGATACAAGATTAATATACTATGCAATCTATATTATAATATATTAATAATTTATCATTGATTTCTATGCAATACTATAAAAAACATGTATATACTTCTAAGAATTTAAGAGAATTAATTAAATTCTATACTAGGGATGGATTCATACTTAAGGATAATGTGGATAATAAGACATATCTAACTAAGAAAAATCATGGTAGTTTAACAATTCATGTATTGTTATTAATAGCTACTTCCTGGTTTTCATTAGGTCTTATTAACATAATATACTTGATAATTTCATATTTTTATTATTCTAAAGGAATAATTATAATATATTCTAATAATAATATAAATATAAACAATAATCCTATTTTTGAGTTATATGAAGGATTTGATGATTTGGATGTTATTACTAATTTCTTAGATACAAGTGTTGATGATTATGAAAATTTCATAAATAATAATGATAAATCTCCGATTATATCATTTCTTAATCATAAAAAGTAATTTGTTATGTATTTTCATATAATTTACAAATAATTTATATATGGATATTTACATATACTTTAATTAGATTATAAGAACATTAAATTTTATTCAATTAGAATAATTTTTTTTAAGAAGGTTTGTTTTATGAAGTCAAAGATAACAAGTATTATTAAAAATATTAATAATACAACAAACACTACTTCTTCAGTTTATAATGTTTCTGATGAATCATCAGGAAATACTTCAAAGATTTATCAGGCCGATGAAGCTGGAGACTATGTTGAAACAACATACAAAGGAATAACAGTATACGTTAGAGAAAACTATCCATACTATAATCCACAAAATGATAAAATTTATTATACAAAGGAAGAAGAAGCAGAAGATCTATATGCAATAGCTAAAGAAATGACAAAAGCTTCAATACCACAACTAGATGAAAAATAGATTTTTAGTCATTGTTTTTTTACTTTTTTTAAAACTTTTTTTTAGGAAAACTTATTTTATTTATTAATATAGTGATTGTTATGAGAGACTATGTTGTAATGGATCTTGAAAATCCAAATTTTAGACAAAATTCAATATGTGCAATAGGTGTTATGTTAATTAGAAATAATAATGTTGTAGAAAGAAAATATTCTCTTATAAATCCTGAAGATACATTTGATAATATTAATATTCAAATAACAAAAATAGCACCACACATGATAAAACAAAGTCCAACACTCCCTGAATATTGGAGTGAAATAAGCTCTTGGTTATCAAATAATGTGATTGTTGGACATAATATAACATATGATCTTAGAGTACTGACTAAATCACTTCAAAGATATGATTTAGAAGTTCCAGAATTTAATTACTGCTGTACTCTAACACAAAGTAGAAAAAATTTGGATTTACCATCATATAAACTAGAAAATATAGCTAAAAAGTTACATATAATATATAATCCACACAATGCAATAGAAGATGCAAGAGCAGCATATGAATTATTTGAATACATAAATAGACATAATCCAATAGGAACTAATCAAGTAAAGCAGTATAAATACAAGCCAAAGACAGAATCATATGATCCTAAATTATCAACTAACATAAATAATCTTTATGGAATGGTACAAGTTTTAATATATAATCAATCATCAACACAAAAACAATTAAATCTACTAAATTCATGGCTACAAGAAAATATGAAATATAATCACTATCCCTTATTTGATGATATTACAAAAAAAATAACATCTATCGTTGATAAAGGATGTGTTAATGGGGAAGATAAGGAAAAACTCTCTACTATTGAAAGTGTTAATCAATCCAATATATATAAACCAAATACACTTAAAACACAAGTATTACAGGGAATTATAAAAATTATCACAGCTGATAATAAAATAACACATGAAGAACTTAAATACTTAGATTCATGGTTAGATCAAAATAAATCCCTTAAAGGAACATACCCTTATGATAAAATAGTAGAAATAACAACATCTCTTCTAAAAAAGAATACTGTTGGAGAAAATGAATATATAAACGTTTCAAAGATGTTTTTAGAGCTTTTAAGTCCAATTAAAACAACAGTTGAGTCTCTTGATTTAGAGGGAAAAACATATTGTTTAACAGGTGATTTTAAACATGGAAATAAGGCTAAAATAGTATCAATTCTTGAAAAAAGAGGTCTTATTAAGAAAAATTGTGTATCATACAAGTTGGATTATTTGTTTGTTGGAGATTATGGAAGTCCTGCATGGAAGTATGGTAATATTGGTGGAAAAATTGTTAAAGCACAACAAATAATAGATAAAGGTGCTAAAATTAAAATTATTAGTGAAAAAAATTTATTTAATGAATTGGGTATTGAATAATGTTTTAACTCTTTTATTATTATATGGGATTTGTAGAAACGCTATGTTCATAATATAATTTTTAAAAGTAGTATAATGGTAAAATTGTGCATGCTTCAACTTACTCTGGTTCTAATTAATAGTAGGCTAATTCATATCAAGTTTATATAATTGGCTAAAACATAGTAGTTCTCATGTAGATGTTTTTTCATCTAAATTAAACTCAATAATAATCACACTCAAATATGTATACATTCATTTTAACTCATGTTTCACATAAAAAAAAGAAGAAGAATAATGAATTTATTTCAATATTCTTATTTATT
>NZ_MUZW01000032.1:0-18920 GCF_003266085.1 Methanosphaera sp. DEW79
AGCAACTGGAAAGCCACTTTTAAATTAAATTTAATGTTTTTAATGTATTTTTTAGTGTTTTAGTACTACAATATATATCCTAGTTTTTCAATATAATATAATTGTACCCACAAAACAAAATTATTTTAAAATTGTGATTGCATATAATTTCTATATAAAATAAATTATATAGTTTCACAGTTTCTTTTTTATTGAAGTTATTTTTTTTAGAGAATTATTTTTTCATAATTTTTATTTTATTAAATTCAAAATTAGTTTTTATATAATCAAACATTTTCATTTAATTTATATTTTATAAAGAAAAATTTATTAAAATAATGTAAGGATATATACACTACTTATTATAAATAATTAATTGTACCCACAGAACATATAATTAACAAAATTGTGATGTTTATAATTATCTTTTCACTAATTATAATAAGTCACAGTTTAATTATTTTTAAAAGTTTATTTAATTAAATTATTAATTTTTATATTTTCATTTTCTAATTTTAAAGATTCAATTAATTTTTTAGCATATACAAGTTTTAATTTCTTAATATCATCTGCCTCTTTTAGTTCTACTTCTATTTCAGGTCGTGAATAATTTGTTATAATATTACCAAAATCCATTCCAGCAAGTGTTATATCCTTGATTTTAAGATCATACAGTGCAATATGCACAGCTCTATCCCCATCTGTAAATCCACCATGGTTTTCAAGTAAATCATATGGTTTTGTCTGTGTTGTAGGTATAATATTTTTTAGTTTGGGAACATATTTTTTTATTTTATTAACATTATCTCCATGTGCATGAACATAGAGTATGGAACCTCTTTTATTTGATTTAAGTATACTGTCTATATTTCCATCAAGGTCTGTTACTATTATTGAGGGTATGATATTCTCTTCAAGAAGTGCTGTTGTTGCACCATCAGCTGCAATTAAAGTATAATTATTAAGATTGAAATTATTTTTAATTAATTGTATATGTTTTTTAATTGATGGTCCTGCTCCAAATACAATACATTTATTATGTACATGTAGATGGCTTTTATTAAATTTCCCATATTTTTTAATTAGGTTATTTAGTATGTCTGCTGAATATTTATCATCATCTTCACTAAAATTAAAATCCTTACATATTTTTTTATACCATATATTCCAGTTGTTATTTGTTATATTATCCATAAAAACCACAAAAAAATTATCATATATTCTATTGTTATATTTATATCTAAGAAAAGTATTTATTATATTATTATTATTCTAAATCTTACATTAAAACTACAATATTAAAAAGAATGAAATACATAAATAAATTTATAGTAATGATAGTGTAATTATTGATTTTATATGATTTCATTATATTAAAACTATCTTATTATAACTTTTTAAATAAACGTTTATAAAAAAATTATAATTTGGAGGAATATTCCCAATGGAAGATACTTTATTAATGATTCCAGGACCAACAACTGTTCCTAAAAGAGTATTAGATGCTATGGCACAACCTATTGTAAACCATAGAGGACCAGTATATGGTGAAATTTTAGAAGAAACAACAGCAATGATGTCTGAGGTATTTCAAACAGATAATAAATCATATTTATTAACTGGATCAGGAACTTCAGCAATGGAAGCTGCAATTGCAAACATAGTGGAAAAAGGCGACAAAGTAATAAATGTTGTAAGTGGTAAATTTGGACAAAGATTACAACAATTAACTGAAGTTTTCGGTGGAGAATCCATAGAAATTGCAGTTCCTTGGGGACAAGCAGCAGATCCTGAAGAAATAAAAAGAGTTTTAGATGAAAATGATGATGTTAAAGCTCTTACTATGATTCATAATGAAAGTTCAACAGCAGTAGTAAATCCAATTCAAGAAGTTGGAAAAATAATGAAAGATTATGATGCATTATTTGTTGTTGATACAGTATCTTCACTAGCAGGAGATAATGTTAAAGTAGATGAATATGGATTAGATATTTGTCTTACTGGATCACAAAAATGTATTGCAGCACCACCAGGTATGGCAGCAATTACTATAAATGATGATGCATGGAAAGTTATTGACAGTGTAGATTCTCCTACTTACTATTTAGACTTAAAAGCTATGAGAAAAAGCGGAGATAAATCACCTTCTCAAACACCATACACACCTAATGTATCCATGACCTATGCAATGCGTGAAGCATTATCCATGGTTTTAGAAGAAGGATTAGATGCACGTATAAAACGTCATCATATTGGTGCAGAAGCTACTCGTGAAGCAGCAAAAACTTTAGGATTAGATTTATTTGCACGTGAAGGAGATTATTCCAATACTTTAACAGCAATTAATATGCCTGAAGGAGTAACTGATAATCAACTTCGTGGAACAATGAGAAATAAATATCAAATTGAATTAGCTGGTGGACAAGATCACTTAAAAGGAAATATTTTCAGAATTGGTCACATGGGTACCACTGGATTACATGAATTAGCTATGACTTTTGCTTGCTTAGAAATGACTTTAAAAGAATTTGGTTTTGAATTTGAATCTGGAGCAGGAGTAGCAGCTTTAGAAGATATATATCTTAAAAATTTATAGAATTTAATCTTTTTTAAGGGTATTTATCCCTTTTAACTATTATTTTTTTTAGTCTATTTTTTTTTATTTTTAACACAACCTTTATATACTATGATAATAATACTATTATTAACGGAAGTGTATTTCCTATTTCCGATATGTAATTGAAAATAAAGATAATAAAAAAAAGTAACAATAATAATATACTAAGGAAGAAAAATAGTGAAAACATAACCGCAAATAAAAATTTAATTTATATATAATATGGAGGATTTATAGTGGTAGCAGAATCGTTACTAAACACAGGTGATACGGCCTGGATACTAATGTCAACGGCATTAGTTATGATTATGACCCTACCAGGGTTAGCATTATTTTATGGAGGTATGAGCAAAAATAAAAACGTTCTTAACACAATGTTCTTATCTCTAACCGGTTTTGCCATCGCATCAGTGATTTGGATAGCATATGGATACCAATTCACATTTGGATCAACAATCGGCGGATTTATAGGAGCACCAACAAATTTCTTATTAACAGGAATTTCACTTGATATGCTTCATGTAGACACAACAATACCTGAATTATTATATGTAGTGTTCCAAGCTACATTTGCAGCAATTACAGTTGCATTAATATCAGGAGCAGTAGTAGGAAGAATGAAAGCAAAAGCATGGATGGTTTTTGTAGCATTATGGTTAACATTAGTATATGTCCCAATAGCTCACTGGGTATGGGGTGGAGGATGGTTATTTAACCTTGGTGCATTAGACTTTGCAGGAGGAGCAGTAGTACACTTAAACTCAGGTATAGCAGCACTAGCATTAATAACCGTACTTGGACCTAGAAAAGACAGACGTTTATTACCTCACCATTTAGGATATGCAGTAATAGGTGCAGCATTATTATGGTTTGGATGGTTTGGATTCAATGCAGGATCAGCTCTTGGAGCAAATGGATTAGCAGCAAATGCATTTATAACAACCAACACTGCAGCAGCAATGGCAATGATTGCTTGGATATTATTAGATATCTGGAAAACAGGAAAACCAACAATACTTGGTGCAATAACAGGTGCAGTAGCAGGACTTGTAGCAATTACACCTGCAGCAGGATTTGTAGATGTACCAGCATCATTAATAATTGGATTTACAACAGTATTTGTATCATACTTCGGTATATCATACTTAAAACCAAAACTTGGATACGACGATGCATTAGATGCATTTGGAGTACATGGATTATCAGGAACATGGGGAGCAATACTTACAGGAGTATTTGCATGTCCTGCAATTAATGAAGCAGCAGGTTTATTATATGGTAATCCAAATCAATTAGTAATACAAATAATAAGTATAGTAGCAGTAGCATTATACTCATTTATAGTAACTTACATTATTGCTCAAGTACTCGATAAAACAATGGGTATAAGAGTAGATGAACAAACTGAAATAGAAGGTTTAGATGCAAACGAACATGAAGAAGTAGGTTACAGAATATAAACATAAGGATATGATACAATGAAACAAATTACAGCCATATTTAGAAATGAAAGACTAGATGCAGTAAAAGATGCACTAGAAAAAATAAACTGTAAAGGAATTACAGTTATGGATGTAAAAGGTAGAGGAGAACAATTAGGAATTGAAGAAAACTATAGAGGAAATAGTTATAGAATTGATCTTCTTCCAAAAATAAAAATTGTAACAGTAGTACCTGATAATAATGTTGAAAATGTAATAACAGCAATTACAGAAGCAGCAAAAACAGGTAATGTTGGTGATGGAAAAATATTTATTACCAATATAGATGAAGTAGTAAGAATAAGAACAAATGAACGGGGAGACAAAGCTTTGTAACTCCCCCTAATTTCCATGATACAATGTATTCATAGGAAATTAATTGTTTATTTAACTAAATTATATTATTGAAATCTCCTCAATAATCTTCCTCTCCGTTTTAACCTCCCCTTATTAATTCAATAAAAAAACATTTATCTAAAACACTAAACACCACTTTTCTTATTTTATTTTTTTTTAAAAGATAATTTAAACTAATTTTATAAAAAGAGTAAGTACTATTTATTATCCAATTTTGAATAAAATAAATATAATACTACTAGAGGACTATGACTATTTTTTACACATGGAAGAGTTAAGATTATTCTAAAAATAAGTATGTATTAAAATATTATTAATTATAAAAAAAGGTTATGGGGGTTATATCTTAGAGAAATTATTCTCTAGAAATTCCAGTGATTCTTAATCCACCATAATGGGATTTGTATTTTATATTTAATCCAATGAGAAGTGGAGTTATTTTTTCAATCATTCTTGCTTTTTCTAATTTACCACAATCAATACATTCAACACCAGGTATTTTTTCAATTAATTCAATAGCTATTTTTTTAGCTTCATTATCATTTCCAGCTATTAAACAGTCACAATCTATAGGTTCTGGTATGTTTTCAAGTAATGAATTACTTATATTATTAAATGCAGCAATTACTTTAGCATCAGTTTTTTTAAGTATTTTAGCAGTTCTTTCTGCAGCTGAACCTTCCATTAAATCTATGAATCTTGCAGGTGATCCACCAATTGCAGTTTCAAGAGGAACTGTTGCATCAAGAACTATTTTATCTCCAACAAAATCTTTAATTGATTGTAATGTTGGTTTTTGTGCTGAAAGAGGAACTGTTAAAATTAATAAGTCACCAGCTTTTGCAGCATCTTCATTTGACATTCCTTCCATTTTAATATTATCATAATCTTTTAATAAATCAAGGCATTCTTCTACTTTTGTTAAAGCCTTTTCTTCTTTTCTTGAACCTATAATAACATCTTCTCCAGCTATTGCAAATCTTTTACCAAGATTTAAACCTTGTGATCCTGTTCCACCAATTATTGATATTTTCATTTTTATAACCTCATGTATTCTTAATTCATAATAAATTAATAATAATTTATAATGATTTATAATGATTAATAATTACTATTAATATATATTTCATCTAATATATAAAATTTGTTAATAATTATATTAAAAAAAATATAAAAATCTATTTTTTTATCATATAATTAAAATATAATCTATAAAAAAATAAAAGTATCAATGCTTAAATAGCATTAACACCACGTTCACCAGTTCTTATTCTGATAATATCTTCAATATCAGAGACAAATATTTTACCATCTCCAACATTACCAGTAAAAGCACTACTTTTAATAGTATCAACTATCTTTTCAACTTCAGTCTCAGTAGTAATAATATCTAATTTAATTTTAGAAATCAAATCAACATTATATACATTTCCACGATATTTTTCGACAATACCTAATTGTTTGCCTCTACCTTTTACATTACTGACAGTTAAACCTTTACAATTAATATTTTCTAAATTATTTTTTACAATATCTAATTTTTCAGGTCTAATAATAGCTTCTACTTTTTTAAACATAAAATTCATCCCATTAATTTTTTTTATCTAACTAGAGGTATTCCAGTAATTTGTGAAGCTTCCATAGTTAATGAAACTAAATCCTCTTTTTCAAGTTTTTGAATATCAGTATTACCTGCCTGTTGAGTTAACATTTTAGCCTCAGCAGTCATTGCTTTAATATAATTAGCAACTCTTTGACCACCACGCACTGGATCTAATCTTCTTCTTAACATTCTATCCTGTGTAGCAATACCTTTAGGACATTTACCTTTACTACATGCTTTACAAACCTTACATCCAATTGATACTAATGCAGCAGTACCAATATATGTTGCATCTGCACCTAATGCTATAGCTTTAGCAACATCAGCACCAGATCTAATACCTCCAGCAGCTACAAGACTTACCTCTGTTCTTAAATTAACTTCTTTAAGGGCAGTATCTGCTTCCATAATTGCTTGTATTGTAGGAATACCTGAATGTTCTGTAATAACTTCAGGGCCAGCTCCTGTACCACCTTGCATACCATCAATAACAATTATATCAGCACCAGCTTTTGCAGCAATTTTAACATCTTGTTCTACACGTCCAGCAGTAAATTTAACAATGATTGGAACTTTCCAATCAGTAATATCACGTAATTGATCAATTTTCATTCCTAAATCCTCTGGACCTACAATATCCATGTGTCTTGCAGGACTTAAGGCATCTGTACCTTGTGGAATATTTCTAATTCTTGCTACTTCTGCTGTAACTTTTTTAGCAAGAAGATGTCCTCCCATTCCAGATTTAGCTCCTTGTCCAATCTTGATTTCAACAGCTTCAGCATTGTTTAAGTAATTTGCAGACATACCAAATCTTCCAGAAGCATATTGGGCTATTAATTTATCAGCATAATGACGTTCTTCAGGTAACATTCCACCTTCACCAGTATTTGATGCTGTACCTGCAAGTGTTGCTCCTCTTGCAAAGGAAATTTTAGCTTCTTTACTAATAGCACCAAAAGACATTGCTCCAATCATAATAGGAGTATCAATTTTTAATGGATTTTCTGCAAAACGATCACCTAAAACAACTTCAGTTTTACATGGTTCCCTATATGAATCTATAGGAGGACGTGAAACTTGTGCAGGTAAAATACTTAAATCATCAAATGTTGGAACTATTCTTGTTGCTCCACAACCTCTAACTTTATATGAACCTGTTGAAGATTTACGTTGAATTTCAAGCATTGATTGACTAGACCATACACCTCTTCCTTCATATGGAAGGGGAGTTACATAAATTGCATTTGTAGGACACATTTGTTCACATATTTTACATCCTACACAGTTTTCTTTATGTACTGGTTGTGGTTCATCATTTATTATTTCATAAACATCATGTGGACAGTTAGAATAACAACTGTAACAATTTTTACATAATGATTTTTTTGGATTGTCACAGAGATACCAGCAACATCCTGGACGATTATTATTCCTTTTACATATTTCAGATCTTCTTTCTACATTAAAAGGCATTTAAATCACATCCTCTTTCAAGTCAATTAATGGTTTGAATACTGGACATACAGAGTATTTTGTTCCAGATGATTTAACAATTTCATCAATATCATCAGTTAATACAGGGTATGGTTTCCAGGCAAGGTCATCTTTTTTATCTACAACTAAAGCTTTAGTAACAATTTTATTGGATACTAAGTAGTCAAGTATTGTTGTAACAACAACACCATCTTGTCCATCATAATGTTTTAATGATCTTACTGTCATTATTTTTTTATAATCTCCTAATACTTTAGATGAATCATTTCTAAGTTTTTCAGGAATGAATGTTCTAGGACATACAGCAAAACAGAAATGACAGTCTTCAGGACATTTTTTACTTTTTCTTGGTTTTGAATCTTTAATTGTTATTAATCCATCAGGACATGCATATTCACATGCTCCACATAAAACACAAGCTCCAACATCAATAACATTTTTTCTTAGATCTAAGAAATTTGAATTATTTATTTCATCAAGAATAGCATTATCTGATATTTCTCTTTGATATAATACTGGTCTTGCATGATATTCACGTTCTTCTATTGTTTCTAAGTTGTTTTGTATTTTTTTATCTGCAATTTTATTTAATAATTTTAGTTGGGATTCTGTTAGATCATGAGCTTCAATATATCCCTGACTAATTGCATTATTAATAACATCTTGTCCTTTTTGTGTTCTTATTATGATTGTGGACCAGCCATCTTCTGAACCTATGGAACCTATGGATATGTCTGATGTTTCTGATGATAATTCAGCACATATATGACAGTTTTTTCTAACAACTGATTTTGCAATGGATAATGGTATTTTTTCTAGTTTTCCATTTTTAAGGAAAATAAATGCTTTACCTTTTTCAATTCTAAATTTTTCTATTTCATCCATTGTTATGTTATATTCCTTTAATAACTCAGTAAAATAGGAATATGAAAAGTTTTCCATACAGAATAAACCTATTTTAAAGTCAATTACTGATTCTGTATAATGTTGAATTTTTGATGCTGCCATTATTTCACATGGAGTTCCAACCATTGCTACTTTTTGATTCATTTTTTACCCCCTGATTCAGTTTTAGTTTCACCATTAGTTATTTTTTTAAAGTTAGTATAATCTATATCACTTAATTCAAAGCCATATTTTGTTAATACTTCTTTTAATTCATTTTGGTCATCAAGGGTTGTGTGTTTTAGTACTGCTTTTTTACCTAGACTTTTTACTTGACCTAGTACATAGATTGTTCCACGCATAATGGATTCACCAGCATCATCTGTCACATCACCTAGAACTATAAGTCTTCCGCCCATCATAAGAAGTCCAGTCATGAAGCCACTATTACCACCTATAATGACTGTTCCACCTTTCATGATTTCTCCAGTTCTTGAACCAGTATCTCCTTTTACAACTACAGTTCCATTATAAATTCCTTGTCCTGCACCATCACCAGATCCTCCTTCGATAATTAATTCTCCACCAGTCATATTATCTCCAGCAAACCATCCAGCATTTCTAGTAATATGTATTTTTGCTCCATCTACCATGGTACCAACGAAGTATCCAGCAGATCCAACAATTTCTATTTCTACTTCTTCTGTTAGTCCTGCTGCAATGTTGTGTTTAGATTGTGGATTTTTTATAATTAATTTATCATAATCTAGTGCATGTTCTTTTATGGATCTATTTAATGTTTTTTCATCCATATCTTTAGCATCAATTGTATATTCTCTCATATAATATTACTCCCTAAATTATATTGTATAAGATCTTGTTTCACCCGGTGCTATTTGTTCTACATGGTCTGTATCTAGTACATCTTGTAGGGACATTTCTTCTGAAGCTATTGCAAACACATCATCATTTTCTGCCATTACTCCAGGTCTTAATCCTAATTTATCCTTAGCTATACCAATACCATTTGGAGTTCCAACAAGTATTGAGAATGGTCCATCTAAATCATGCACTGCTTCTTCTAATGCTTCTTCTAATTTATATCCTTGATGTAATTTATCTGCCATGTAATGTACTATACATTCTGTATCATTGAATGATTCAAATTTATGTCCTTTTCTTTCAAGTGGATCTCTTATTTTCCAATAATTTGTTATTTGTCCATTGTGTACTACTGTTATATCAGGTGTTATGTAACTTTGATATGGGTGTGCATGATATCTATCCACACCACTTTCTGTAGCAAATCTAGTATGTCCTATACCATGAGTTCCTACTCTTGAAGGTACGTTGTAACGTTTTGCAATGTCTTTTACAAGTCCAACATCTTTTATCATTTCAAATGAATGTGAACCATTTATTACTTGTATATCTTCTATTTTATCGAGATTTGTAATTAATGGTTTTAGTAATGAATAGTTTTCTAGATGTATTTCACATCTATATACATCATAGTCATCTACAGAATGAATTAATTCTTCATTGTATATTGGACTAATCTGAGTTAAAGTTGTTTTGAGTTGATCAAGCAACATTGGTTTATTTTTTAATTCTATATTTAGTTGATAATTATTTTCTGGAAGATTTAATCCACCATATATAGCAAAACCAGCAGAATCTGGTCCTCTATGTTGAAGAGATTCTAACATAGCAGTTAATGATTCTCCAACATTATGTGTTTTTTTATCTTTATATATTACTCCTGCTATACCACACATGATTCTACCTCTAATATAAATAATTTATGAATTAATGTATCTTCAGTTAATTCAGGATGGAATGCTATTCCAATGTACTGATTTTGTTTAACTGCAATTATTTTATCATCATATTTACTTAATACTTCTACATCATCACTAATTTGACTTATGTATGGAGCTCTGATAAATATTCCATGATAATCTTCATTATTGAATTTAATTTCTGATTCAAATGACATTCTTTGTCTTCCAAATCCATTTCTTTTTACTGTTGAATCTATTAATCCAAGTAATGGTTGGTCTTGGTCAGTTTTTTTGGAAAGTAGTACTAATCCTGCACAAGTACCTAATATAGGTATTCCAGTTTCTTTAAGGTAATTAGAAAGTCCAGTTTTTTCTAGATGCATACCTATTGTGGAACTTTCTCCACCAGATATAATTAATCCATTACAATCTTTAATGTCATCTAGAGTATTAACTAATTTTGTTGTACCATCAATTTTCATTTCTTTCAATGCTTTTTCTGTAATTATTTGATGTTCTTCCACATCACCTTGTAAATCTAAAATGCCTATTGTTATCATTTATTTACCTCTCTATAAGAATTAAGTTCTTAATCTTTTGATTAATTATTATACATGTACTATTAAGTAAATATAATAGAACTTGTAAGAATTTGAGTTATTAAAATTTAATCTTTAGAAAAAATAAAATCATTTCATGATTTGAATAAGTATTAATTTAATTTATAAGCGTATTTTATTCTCTTATTAAATCAATTTCTTCTTTAAAAGATTAAATTAATTATTAATAAAATAACGATTATTTTATCTATTATTATATTGTGTTTTACAATATATATAGATTTCTAATATTGTTCAACTAGTTATATAAGTTTAACATGATTATTTTTAGTTTGGTAATAAAAAAAGAGGTTTATACTCAAAAACAATTCAATAAAAACTAAAAATAATAAACAATGTTTAATAATGTATATTAAATAAAAAAAATATTCAAAAGAAAAAAACACTATTCTTTATTTAGCATCTTTTCTAGTTCATATGTTGTCTTTTTAACTGTACGTGCGGCATCAAAAAATTCTGTTCTTTCTTCATCATTCATTTTCAAAGGAACAATTCTTTTAATTCCATGTTTACATAAAATTACAGGAACTCCTAATGACACATCATATACTCCTTCAACTTCACCTTCAAGATATGTACTAACAGTTAATATTTTTCTAGTATCATTTGCTATAGTTAGTATTAAGTTAGATATTGCATATGATGGTCCATATTCAGTTGCACCCTTTTTACTAATTATATTATTTCCAGAATTTTTAAGTGTTTCAACTAATTTTGGTACATCTAAATCCATGTATTCTACAAAACTTTTTAATAAAATACCACCAATTGTTGTTGAACTTAAAAGTGGAACCATATGATCTCCATGTTCTCCAATAACTCTTGTATGTATTTCTCTACTATTTATATGGAAATGTTTAGATAGCAAAGTTTTAAGTCTTAATGAATCTAGATGATTTCCAAGACCAATAACACGTTTTTTATCAAAACCTGAAGTTTTTAATGCAATTGATGTCATTACATCAACAGGATTTGTTACAATGAGAATAACTGAATCTGGGGCATGTATTGCAATTTGTTTAGAATATTCTTGAACAATTTTTGAGTTAGGTACTGCTAAATCTAATCTTGACATACCTTCTTTACGTGGTACTCCAGAAGTAATTAATACTATTGATGAACCAGCTAAATCTGCATAATCTGAAGAAGCTTTTAATTCACAATCAATGTCTTCAGCAGCCAATGCATCATACATGTCTAATATTTCACCCTTTACTCTTTCATGACTAGATGGTCTAGAAAACATTATAATTTCGTCTATAACATCTTTTTCAGCAAGGTTAAAAGCAACAGTTTTACCAATTGTTCCTGAAGCACCCATTATTGTTATTTTTACCAATTTATCAGATCCTATTATATTTAAAAAAAATTAATTTTATTATTATATGAATTATTATTTACTCAAATAATTATAATCTAATATTATATTTATTAATAATATTAATAAAACCTTACTATAATAAATAGTAATTATTATAATTAATATAAAATAAAAATGTGTTTTGTATAAAAAAAAATAATAAATATTAAATAATGTTTATTAATAATTTAAAATTTTAAAAGAATTATTAAAAAAATACATATTTTTAAAAAAAATAAAAAAAGTTCTTTTTATTAACTTATTTTTCTAATTTATCTAAAAAGGTCATTGCATTTGCCTTGACATATCCACTATCATCTGTAGAAACTAATTCCTTAAGAGTATCAATAGCTTTTTGGCCACCAATATTACCTAAACCAAAAACAGAACCAGAACGAACAAAACTACGTTCATCTTTTGATGCTTTAACAAACACGTCAATAGTTTCAGGTTTAGCAATTTTACCTAAAGCCCAAACTGCTCCTCCACGAGCCCTCCAATTTTCATCATCAACTAATTTAAGTAAAGTGTCAATAGCTTCTTCACCATAATCTGCAAGAGCACTACTTGATTGTCTTCTAACCCATTTATTCTGGTCATGTAATAACTCTGCAAAAATCTCAATAGATCTAGGATCTTTAAGTCCTTTTAAAATTTCAACCATTTCTAATTTAATATCTTTATGATAATATGGTTTTACTATTTCTTCATGTAATACATCAATTTCATCTGGCATATTTGAAGCTATTATATTCTCAGCTTCTAATTTAACAAAACTATCTAAATCATTAAGATCTTTAATTGCATTTCTTACATCTTCTGCACTCATTTAAAAACACCTTTATTAATTTAATCTTTATTTTTTTTTATTTTTTCTCTATACTCTTACAATTGAAATATATAGTTTAAATAATATAAATAGCTATCAGTTACAAATTAAATCAACTTAAAAATAATTAACATAAAATAATAGGAGAATAAAAAAATTGTATAAAATAACAGTAATACCTGGTGATGGTATAGGACAAGAAGTTATGCAACCAACAATAGATATTCTTGAAACATTAAATTCTAAATTTGAATTTATACCAAAAGAAGCAGGAAAAGAATGTTATCAAAAATATGATACAAATCTACCTGAAGAGACTATTGTTCAATGTAGAGAAAGTGATAGTACACTCTTTGGAGCAGTAACATCAATTCCACAACAAAAAAGTGCAATAGTGACATTACGTAAAGAACTTGATTTATATGTAAATCAAAGACCAATACATTCATATACAAATCCAGATATAGATTTTACAATAATACGTGAAAATTCTGAAGGACTATATTCACATATTGAAGAAAGTACTGGTGATGAAGCAATAGCCATTAGAAAAATAACATACAAAGCTTCAGAAAGAATAATAAATTATGCTTTTAACTATGCACTTAAAACAGAAAAAAGTAAAGTAACAGCATCACATAAAGCAAATGTACTACCAGTAACTGATGGAATATTTAAAAATACATTCTATAAAGTAGCAAGTAATTATCCAACAATCAAATCCAATGATTATTATATAGATGCTATGGCAATGTATCTTATAACAAATCCTGCTCAATTTGATATTATAGTAACAACAAATCTCTTTGGAGACATATTATCTGATGAAGGTGGAGGATTAGTTGGAACTCTTGGACTTATACCTTCAGCAAATATTGGGGATAAAACTGGATTATTTGAACCAGTACATGGATCAGCACCAGATATAGCAGGACTTAATAAGGCAAATCCAATAGCAATGATCTTATCAAGTTGTTTAATGCTTGAATATTTAGGATTATATGATGATGCAAAAAGAATTCAAAATGCAGTAGAAGAAACAATTTCTGAAAGTAAAGTTAAAACACCAGATATGGGTGGACATAACAATACACAAGATGTTGCAAATAATATACTCCATAGATTATAATAAAATTTAAAAGATATGATAAATAAATTTATAAAGATAAAAATAGATAATAAAATTATATATTGAAAAAATATTTATTCATTAATTTATTTCATGTAAACTAATAGAACTTAGTTTTCATTTACAAGAAAATAAATATTACAAAAATAATGTCAATATCATAAGTTTTTTTTTACCTCGGAGGTACAATAGAATGAAAACAACTGTAAGTATAATTAAAGCAGATATTGGTAGTGTTGGTGGACACGCAGTAACACACCAAAAATTAAAAGATAAATGTAACGAATACTTATCCAATGCAAAAGAAGAAGGATTATTAACTGATTTTTATATAACCAATTGTGGTGACGATATAGATATGATCATGACTCACACAAACGGTACCGATAACGAAGAAGTACACAAATTAGCATTTGATACTTTTATGGCTGGAGCAGAAGTTGCAAAAGGACTTAAATTATACGGTGCAGGTCAAGATTTATTATCTGATACATTTAGTGGAAACATAAAAGGTATGGGTCCAGGTAGTGCAGAAATGGAATTTAAAGAAAGAGGTTCTGATCCTGTATTTGCATATTGTTGTGATAAAACAGAACCAGGAGCATTTAACTTACCATTATTTAGAATGTTTGCAGACCCATTCAACACTGCAGGATTAGTAATTGACCCATCATTACATGGTGGATTTGACTTTGAAGTTTATGATGTAATAGAAAATAGAAAAGTTGTAATGTCCTGTCCTGATGAAATGTATGATTTATTAGCATTAATTGGTTCAACTGGAAGATACGTAATAAAAAGAATCTTCAGAAGATCTGATAATGAAATAGCAGCAGCAGTAAGTACAGATAAATTAAACTTAATGGCTGGAAAATACATAGGAAAAGATGACCCAGTTGCAATAGTAAGATCACAATCAGGATTCCCTGCAGGTGGAGAAACTTCCGAACCTTTCGCATTCCCTCACTTAGTAAGTGGATGGATGAGAGGATCACATAACGGACCTTTAATGCCAGTATCCCAAGCAGATGCAAGACCTGTAAGATTTGACGGACCTCCTCGTGTAATAGGACTCGGTTTCCAAGTAAGTGAAGCAAAATTAATTGGTCCTGTAGATATGTTTGCAGATCCAGCATTTGATGATGCAAGAAACACAGCAACAAAAGTTGCAAATTACATGAGAAGACATGGACCATTTGAACCTCACAGATTACCTGCAGATGAAATGGAATACACAAGTCTTCCAGGCGTACTTGAAAAACTCGAAGATAGATTTGAAGATATGTAAATATATTTTATTTACATTAACCTCCCTTTTTAGAAAGACTATTTTTAATATTCATATTTTCAAAATGAAAATTTCTTTTAAAAAAAGTAAATAATGAAAAATGTTCTATTTTTCATATAAATTAGAAATATGTGCGGTGGTTATACTACCAATTACTTTGTGATTTTTATCAATTACTGGTAAACCTGAGATATTATGTTCTTTCATTTTTCTAATAACCTTATGTAATGAATCATATTCTGTGCATGTTAAGACATTTTTTGTCATTATATCATCAATAGAATTAGCATCAGTTGCTATTGCCTTTGATAAATCCCATGCAGTTATAATTCCAACAATTTCTTTACCATCATCTACAATTGGAATATGTGTTTTGTTACAATTCATCATTAATTCAGCAGCTTCCTTAATATCTGCTGTATAATCTAGTGTTAAAGTAGTATGGGACATGACATCTTTAACTCTTGCTTTTGATAAGAAGTTACTGATAATATAATTCATTTGACCATTTTCAATTAAAAATGCATCATGACCATATTCAGAATTAAGTCTTGAATATGAAACTTCTACATTGTTAGCACGTAGAGCCATTACAATTTCTTCCATATGTTCATGTGTATATAACCAGTCAGATGTAATTGACATTATAAGTATTCTTGATTTAACAGGTTTCAATGCTTCCTCTAGAGAAGTATTTTTTCTAACTTCAAAGTAGTCAAGAGCTTTTGTAAGATAGAGGTAACTGTTTGCATCAAATTTCTTTGTGAATGTAGATCCTTGATGTTCTAGGTAGCTTTCTACTTGGAATTCTGTACTAAAATCATAACTAAATTTATTTTTATCTTGTAATTTTCTACCAAATTTTTCATACATTGATTCATTACTTAGATATGTTATATGTGCAATCATTCGTGCTACAGATAAACCTTGTTCTGGACTAACACCTTCTTCATAATATTTTCCTCCTTTCCAATTAGGATCTTCTATTATGGAACGACGTTGTACAGCATTAAATGCAATTTGTTGTGGTGTAGAATATGCACCTGAAGCTATCATTATTGCATTACGAACCATGTCTGGATATGTAATAGTCCATTGAAGAACTTGCATTCCACCCATTGATCCTCCAACAACTGCATATAAATGATTTATATCAAGGTAGTCTAGTAATTTTTTCTGTGCTTTTACCATATCATTTATAGTAATAATTGGAAAGTCAAGACCATATGGTTTGTTTGTTTTGGGATTAATATCACATGGACCTGTTGTTCCTTTACAACTTCCAAGAACATTAGAACATATTATAAAATATCTATTTGTATCTAAGGGTTTTCCAGGACCAATGATAATATTCCACCAACCAGGCTTTTTATCACCGTCATGCCAACCTGCAGCATGTGCATCGCCAGTTAAAGCATGACATACTAGTATTACATTACTTTTTTCATTATTTAATTTACCATATGTTTCATAAGCTATTGTTGGTGTTTCTAGAATATTTCCAGTATCTAACTGTAAATCTTCTTTCATTTTATAGTACTTTGTTGATACATTTCCTAGTGATTTTTTATATGTCATTAATTAGTCCACCCCTTTTTATAATGATTATTTATTAATAATTATGAAATAATATATACTTTAATACATTTAATTGTTTTTATAGTATTCTAAAAAAAATAAATGATAATTTAAAGATTTTTTTAATATTTTTAAATCAAAAATTAAATTTGTTATATGGTTTTTGAAAATTAAATAGTTATCATGTTTCTAAAAAAAAATAAGGAAAAAGAAGTTATAAAGTAGTTTAAATACTTATTGAACTTTTTCTAATGCATTATCTATATCATTGATTATATCTTCAACATCTTCAATACCTACAGATAATCTAATAAGGTCTGGACTTACTCCAGTAGCTTTTTGTTGTTCTTCTGTTAATTGTGAGTGTGTTGTTGAAGCAGGATGTATAACTAATGATTTTGCATCCCCTATATTTGCAAGTAAGGATAATAATTCAGTGTTGTTAATAAATTCTATTGCAGCATCATAGCCTCCTTTAAGACCAAATGATACCATTCCAGAGAATCCTTTTTCTGCATATTTAGAAGCTAATTCATGGTTTGGACTACTTTCTAATCCAGAATATGTTACCCATGCTACTTTTGGATGCTGTTCTAGATGTTTTGCTACTTCAAGAGCATTTTCTCCGTGTTTTGTAACTCTCAAATCAAGTGTTTCTAATCCTTGTAATAGTAAGAATGAACCGAATGGACTTGGTACAGCTCCTGTATCTCTTCCAAGTACTGCTCTTATTCTTGTTGTGAATGCTGCTGGACCAAATGTTTCATAGAATGATAAACCATTGTATGTTGCATCTGGTTCTACAAGTGCTGGGAAGTTACCATTATCCCATGGGAAATCTCCTTTTTCAATTACTATTCCACCAAGTGTTGTTCCATGTCCACCAATGTATTTTGTTGCTGAACTTGCAATTATATCTGCTCCATGATCAAATGGTCTTATTGTTCCAACACCTATTGTGTTATCTGCTATGAGTGGTATTCCATGGTTGTGTGCAATTTCAGATATTTTTTCAAAGTCAGGTACATCTAATTTTGGATTTCCTATGGATTCTACATAGATTGCTTTTGTTTTATCATCTATAGCTTTTTCAAATAATTCTGGTGATTGTGAATCTACAAATTTTACATTTCTTCCTAAATCTTTTAAGGTGTTTTCAAATAATTCAAATGTTCCACCATATAAATTATCTGCAGATACAATATTATCTCCTACTTGTGTTAGGTTGATTATTGCATAGAATATTCCTGCTAACCCACTTGCTGTTGCATATGCAGCACTTCCACCTTCAATTGCAGCTATTCTTTTTTCAAATGCTTCAGTGGTTGGATTTGTTAATCTAGAATATATATTTCCTCCTTCTTGTAGAGCAAATCTATTTGCTGCTTGGTCTGTATCTTTAAATACATATGATGTTGTTTGATAGATAGGTACTGCTCTTGAACCAGTACTATCTGTTTCTTCTTGTCCTACATGTAATCCAATTGTTGCTATATTTTTTTTATTTTTTATTTCGTATGCCATTTTTTCACTTCCTTTTTTATATTTTTTCTTTTTTTTAAATACGATTATTTATTATATTATTTTTTTCTTTTATTTTAATTGTTCATATTTCCTCTTTTTTAGTTTTTTTCTATAATCGCATTATTCCCATGCACATCATTCTCCCTTTTTTTAGTAATTAGTTTTCATTTATCTTGAATATTTATTTTATTAACATTGTTATATTTTAGTATATAAAACAAAATTCTTGCTTTAATATATATACTAAAATATTACATATAAGATATATTTTATTTAAAATTTTTTTCATGAATTAAAACATGATATAATAACTCATAAGATATAACAATTGTTATATTGTTTATATTATATAAAGGTTTTGGTAAAAAGTGGCTTTCCAGTTGTCGGGT
>NZ_MUZW01000042.1:0-16315 GCF_003266085.1 Methanosphaera sp. DEW79
GAAGGAACAATATACACACAATCAACATATAATATAACATTAACGATAATAAAAGATGACACAACAACCCTTACATACAAAAATATTAAAACATATAATAGTAATACAACAATTGATATTCGAGTAAATGGTGGAGATAATAATCAAGTAACTGGTAAAGTTCAAATACTTAATAGTAGGGGTAGATTATTAAAATCCATGACTTTAAAGAATGGTCATGCAATAATTACTCTTGGATTACCTTTAGGTAAACAGACTTTAAGTATAATATATCTTGGAGATAAAACTCATAGATTAGTTAATGTTTCAGATACAATAAATGTTTTAAATCAAACTGTAAAAAGTTATGATAGTGGAAATGAAATTGTTCTTAAAAAAATCATAACTACTAGTGAAAAACCTGATGTTGAAGCATTAGGTGATGATTATCAATATGTTGATGATGATGGAACATACACTATTACAAGTAGTGAAATACTTAGAGTACAGAGATTAGATTCTCTTTGTCAACAAATTTATGGTTTCATGCCTAAATATACCTTCTTTAGAGAGGAAGGCAGTAATATCAAGTATGTTATTGAAAGAAGTAAGTGGAATGTAATATCAAGAGCATTGAATAAATATCATGTAAATAAGGGATTTACTGCAGTGAACCCTCCACATGCACTTAGAATAACATTAAAAGATAAAATTAGATATTATCCAGTATATTATGATTCTCAGGAAGTTATTGGTGGAGTAAGATATACTTGTGGTCCTACAGCTATGAGTATGATAAGCCAAGGATTAAATAAATATAACAGTGAAAGAAAACTATCAAATGTATATAAGACTACAAGGTCAGAGGGTACCTATGAAAGTAATATTATTAAATATTCACCTTCTGTTAACATGACTTTAATTGATATTCCAGATAGTAAATCTGCAGTTATTAGTAGTATTCAATCTGGTGCAATGGTTTTATGGCATATTCGTGGTCATTACATGAATGTTATTGGTTATAACTCAGCAAATGATAAGTTTTTATGTTTAAATCCTTCAGGACCAAGTCATAATATTGAAGCAGTACAATGGGCTTCTTGGAATACTATGATGAAAACTGACAGACCTCTTAAGGGATATGGATTTATGAAAGTAGTACCTAAGTGGTATATAACCAGTTCCTTAAATTCACAGGTAAAAAACTATTATATGAATATGGGCGGTAAATATACTACTCCCAATAATAGTGAAAAACTTAATACAGAGGATGCTGTGACTTATATTGTATAAGAATAATCTATTATTAGATTATCTTATTCTCTTATTTTTTTTATAAAAAAGTAACATGTATTAAAAATAGTTTTTTGAATTTTTAAAAAAAAAGATTTGTTTTTAGAAGATAATTAATCTTCTATATTTAATTTTACATATGGATTATCTTCTGAAGCTCTTTCAAAAGCATTGATTAATTCCTGATCTATTTGGGTAGAATTTGTTATGTTTATTATAGTTTTTGTATAAAATCCACAGAGATATTGATATATATCTTCAAAATCTCCATTAAATACTGGTAAATCAAATGTTTCTTTTAGATATGTTTCATCTACTTTTTTTCCATCAATATTAAATGTGTTCATTTTATTTCATCCCATAAATAATTATATAACAATAGTTATATTTTCATGTTTATTATATATTTCTCCAATAAATTCCCTAAACAGTAGCACTATCCAAGTCTAATTCATGAGGTATTACTTCATAATCCTCTAATTCATATCCTATATCTTCAAATGATTCTAATTCATCTTCAGTAAATCTTTTTGTTAATAAACCACCAATATCTAAGATTTTATTTACTTTAAAATTAGCAGATACTATAACACGATGAGTATTTTTTATAACAAAATCATTGATATAATCTGAGAAGTGTGTAATCATAAGTAACGATTTTTTTTCCTTCATTTCCAAGTTAATATCGTTACCTAATGATCCAAATCTATCTAAAAACATTTTTGAATGACCTGCAATATCATTGTAAAATATTGGTGCTGTAAATATGAAGTAATCAGCATCACGTACTTTATCCATGATCATATTAAAATCATCATCTAAAACACAGCCTCCACCATTTTTACAACTTCTACAACCAGTACAGTATTTTATATTATAATCATCCATAAATAATACTTCATTACTTCCACCTGCATCTTCAATTCCAATTGTTAGTCTATCTACAATTTTTTTACTATTTCCATGTTTATTAGATGAGGTTATTAGCGTTATAACTTTCATTCTGTAAAACTCCCTATAGTTTTTTTATAATTTAATTAATATTATTAAATGAATTTATTTAAATATGTTTAGTATATTTTATAAAAAAAAGGTAAAGGGAGGGTATTTATTTTTTAGGCCAATTATCCACAATCATATCATAATCCTTAGAATCATGGCTCATTTGGATTGAATTATTTTCAATATCAACAATGTCTCTGTTTTTATTTACTATTAGATATGCACTTCCTGTATTAACATTTATGTTATATTTTGTAAAGTCTTTATATCCATTTTCTTTAAGAACATTAACATAACTCATTGCACGATCTTTGTATTTGAAACTTTTCTTTTGAAGTTTTTTACCTGGTGATATTTGTTCAACAACAACTTTTTTTCCCACTTCTTTGGAAAATCTATTTCTTTTTCTTTCTGTTTGATATTTGAAATGTTCATTTTTAAAGTTTATGATATTATCAAAAAATCCTGAGATTTTTGTTTTAATTGAATAGTATGTATTTTTAACTCTGTTTACTGTATTATAAGGATTTGTATTGTATTTGTTGTTAGTTAATATATCTATTAGACTCCATATTTTCGAAGTTATGAATGATGGTCCTTTTATTGTTTTATTCTTTATAATAATCATTGATAGAGCATCTAATATAAATATTGTGAATAGTATTAGACTAAATCTCCATAATGTTACTAAATTTAATATAAATGATAATATTGACCATTGAAACATAAATGATACAATATAAAGGATTTTAGTTAGGTTATTTATGTTAATATTATTTATATTATTAAAATTTTGTTGCATTGAAATCTTTTCCTAAACTTTTGTAACTTTAATTCATTATTATATAACTAATATTATATATACTTTTTTCTAAAATAAGGAAAGAAAAAGATTCCATCAACGTCCATCACAAAAAAAATATATATTAATTACACTAATGGAAGTAGAATTATATAAACTTACAAATAAAAATAATTATATAAATCAAATAAAAAAGTGCTTTTTTAAAAAAATAGAAGAGGATAATAAATGAAATTAGTAGTACAAAGAGTTACAAGTGCAAAGGTAGAGGTAAATAATAACATTGTAGGAAAAATAGGTAAGGGATACCTAGTGCTATTAGGCATTAAAAAAACAGATACTAAAAAAGAAGCAGATTATATGATAAATAAATTAATGAAACTAAGGGTATTTGAAGATGAAGAAAATAAAATGAATCTATCAATACAAGACATTGATGGTGAAATACTTCTAATTCCACAGTTTACATTATATGGTGATGTTACCCATAACAACAGACCATCATTTTCAAATGCCATGAAACCCACTGATGCTAAAAAACTTTTTGAATACTGCTGTAATGAATGTGAAAAGAAGGTACATACTCAGAAAGGAGAATTTGGTGCATTTATGGATGTTAATTTAGTAAATAATGGACCTGTAACTATAATAATAGAAAAAGAATATAATAGCTAAAGAAAGTGTAATTATGAAAATGGACATTAATATTGATGCTGAATTACAAAGAAGAGCAAGAGCAGTATGTAGAAAGGTTAGTGGTCTAACACTAGCTAGTTATTATGAATGGATTATAGAAATGAAATTAAAGGAACTCCCTCCAGTTGATGAAATAGAAGATAAAAGATCCCATATGACAAGTTATAATCCTGATGAATTAGATGATTTATGGTAATTGGTGAAACTATGAATAAAAAAATTAAAAGAAAGACTACAGGTATCATATTTATATTAAGTAGTTTAATATATTTACTAATAGAATACATTGTAATTAAAAATACATCACTTAATATATATGAAGCATACATAAATTACAGTGTTAGTCATATAGCAATGCCACTTAACCAAACATACCTTGGAATAACAAATAATTTCTCACCACAATATATGCTACTAAACATTGCATTTATCATACTAGGAATAATATTTATAATATCATGTATTTTAGAGATAAATAAAAGAATAAATTCAAATAAAATTTTATATTATCCATTAATGATAATTACTGGAGTAGGATTTATTTTTCTAGGAATATTCTCTGCAGGACAAACAAGTATAAATAATCATCAACTTGCAATATTCATGTCACTACTATGTGGAAACATATTTCTAATACTTATGGGAAAAACAATAAATACAAATAAAATACATAGAAATACATCATTAATACTTGGAATTATTGGAACAATATCATTTATAATATTAACTTATTCACTAATAAATAAAGACATGATAATATACATGGGATTATTTGAAAGAATATCCATATACACGCTAATAATATGGAATATTATAACAGGAACATACTTACTAAAACAATAAAAAGCATTGCAGTTGGTTTGAACTATGACAATTATTGAAAAAGATGCAGAAAATATTTTAGATATAAATGAATTATATGATTTAGGAGTAGTTCTCTTTGAAACTACAGTTTTACTAGTAAATAATCTAGAATTTAGTATATGCTGGGTTGAATTTGAGAAACTATATGACATTAGCGTACAAAACCAAGAACATACACAAATTATAGAATATAATGTAGTTAAAGAATTATCAGACATTCAAAAAACATACTTTAACCTATTAAAAGGAGAAACATATGAAGATGAACATGGAAATATAGTTAAATGTATAAGTCATAGTATAGAATATGGATTATAGAGAGGATTAACATGCTACATAATTGTGAAGAAAAGATTATTGAATTAACAAGTGGTCATGAATTTGAAAAATATATAAAAGCATTGGGATTAACAAAAGAAGATGGAATAATCATACAAAACAACCTATTAAATGCATATTATATCAATCAAATAGATGTAAATAACATAGAGTCACAATTAAAAGCCAATATAAATAAATTATTAAATGATAGAGATATTGAAGTTAAACAAAAGGATTTAGATGATGATGAAAAATATCTAATATACAGATATAATCAAGAATACATGAGAGTATACTGCTCAAATTGTAGAACTCAAATTCTTTTTGATGACACATACTGTCATAACTGTGGTAAAAAAACAAATTACACACAAAACACCATTGGATACAACATAATAGATAATACAAATCCACCAGAGCATAGTAGTATTAAATACTCAAAAACAACACTTCTTCACACAACATATAAACTACTTAGATATGTGCAAGATAATCCAGTAATAAGTAATATTCCAAGAGAAATACTAGCACCATATTCTATAGATATTAATGTAGTTATAGATTATGCATTAAATAACAATCTTATAAAAACATCAGTAAATTCTGCTAATTATTATTTAAGATTAACACATCTATCTAAAGAAGAACTTATGAAAATAGCATTAAATAATAAATTAAAAACAGAAGGCACAAAGTCAGAATTAGCCACACGATTAATAAAAAACATAGAATATTCTAAACTTAACCTACTTATTAACAACAAAGCATACACACTTACAGATATGGGTGTAAAATTTTTAGAAGATAATACATATATCATATTCTATGATGTATTTCTATGTAATTATTCATTTGATGAATATATACAATTATATAATGAAAATAAAGATAAGCTAGATAAAATAGAAATAGGATTTTTATTCCTAAAAAATCTACGTAAAAAATATGTTAAAGAATTTAAATGGAAATCATATAGAAACACCTTTAAAGAAGAATTTAAAATAGCAGAATTTAGTAAAAATAAAACTCTGAAAATAACTAGCTTAATAAACTTATTTATATGTGATATTAATTCATGGAATAACAATGTATTTCTTGTAGGGGGTACTGTTCTTGATGATTTTCTAAGTGAAATCTTTCTTAATTTAAAAAAGGAATATGATCTTAATAAAGAAGTAGAAAAATATTTTATTGATGTCTATGATTCTATAGAACTACCCTACTGTATAATACCAAAACAAGATACATATAATTATTTAATAGAATTATTGAATAACAAATCAATAGAATCAATAAGATATGATATTAAATCTAAATTACATTTTAAATTAGATGAAAACTACTTCTTTGATAATTTAGAAGAACAAAAAAGAGTATGTAGTCTATTAAAAGATTCATTCTATTAGAATATATTTTTCTAATTTCTATTAATCATTTTAAAGTCTTCAATAAACCTATTAATATCCATAATATCCTTTGAATTTTCACTTAATGCTGAGTATGAAAATTCTATCATTGCTTTTATCAAGTCAATCTTCTCAGAATTACTAATTTTTTTAACATCACACATACTCATAGAAACATGTTCAATATTATCATTAAATGCTTGTTCTTGTATTTCTTCCCTGAATTGTTCTGGAATAAACCTATCTAAAATCTTTATAACATCATCAGCTACGGTATTTCCAAGCATACACATTTTTTTAGCAACAACTGTATCCATATTCCTCTCTTGTATAATATTAACAACAAATAAATAGTTATTCATTAGATTTCTAGTAAAATAATTCTCACTAACACATGCTAAATACTCCTTACTTAATATGTAACAGGAATTTTTAGCACTAAGAAGTGTTACAAATGCCTCAATATATGTATTTTTCTTAGAATTAAAAATATACATAAGTATCTGTTCAAATATTTCACTATATAAATGTGATGCTAATTCATGTAGTAATTTACATATTTTTTCAGTTTCTGATATTTTATCATTATAAAATATATTATCCCCTGAAAAATACACGTATGTATTTTTTTGATTATCATAATAAAATCTTGAAAACTGTTGTACTAGCTTATATACACGAAAAAGACAGGTTTCATTAGAATGAAAATTTAAATTCATTAATATAATTCTTTCTATATTTTCTATTATTTTATTGTATGTGTCTTCTGTAATATTTGTTTTTAAAATTCTATATTTGTTATGTATAAGCACATCATTAAAAGTGTCATACACTGGTTCTGGAGTAATTCTATTTGTTTTTAATAGTTTACCACAATTATCACAGTACTTCAATAATGGATAATTTTCCATTCCACATAAAGAACAATATATTTTACCATTCATATTATTAATTTATTTTCTTTTTAGAATATAAATCTTTAAATAGAATTATTACATAAAATTAAATTCTATAAAAAAAGGAGAGGAAGTTAAATGTAGATGTGTTCTACATTTCTTTCATTTCTTTAGCTATTTTTACTCCCAAGTCATAACATTTTTCTAAGTCATCATCGTTTGGAACGTAGTTAATTTCTAAGTTATCAACCATTTCAAATCCAGCATCAGCCATTTTACCATTTAGCCATTTAGGACCGTTTCCACCCCAACCATATGAACCAAAGGTAGCTCCTAATCTTTTAATTCCTGTTCTTGAAAATTCTAATTCTTCAGTGTAGAGTAATACATCTGCAATACTTGGGAATACTTTGTTAAATAAGGTTGGAACTCCAAGAAGAACTGCTTTACTTTCAAGAATATCTTTTACACATTCACTTCTTTCATCTTCCTTAAGGAAGTGCATTTTTACATCTACTCCTTGAGATATTAAACCTTCTGCAATAGCATGAGCCATGTATTGAGTGGAGAAATGCATTGTATCATAGATTAATGTTGCTTGTTCTTTTTGGCATACCCCTGTAGCCCAGTTCTGGTAAGCTTCAATTATTTTCATAGGATTTGTCCATATTTGACCGTGTGATGGTGCAATTGTTTTTATTTTTTCTAGTAAACCTAACTCTACAACTTCATTAAGTTTTTTAAGTAATAATGGTGTTAAAGGTGTAAGAAGGTTTGCATAGAATTTTTGTGCTGCTTCCATAACTTCTTCTTCAGGTACTTCAGAATCTAATCTTTCTACTTTACATAAGTGTTGTCCAAATGCATCGTTTGAGAATAATATTCCATCATCTGTTAAGAAAGTAAACATACTATCTGGCCAGTGTAACATTTTAGCATCAAGGAAAGCAAATGTTTTTTTACCAACAGTTAATGTATCTCCAGTTTCTACTGTAACAAATTCTGCATCTGCAAGATCAGGGTAATGTTTTATAAGTCCTGGTTTTGCAATAGGAGTACAGTATATAGGTGCATCTGGGAATTTTGCATGAATTTCAGATAATGCTCCACTATGATCTTTTTCTACATGGTTTTGAATAATATAATCAATTTTCATTTCTTTTCCTTGATCTTCAAATGCATCTTTTATTCTTCCCCACATTTGAGCAGAGTATACTTCTCCAGGATATACATTGTCTATTAATACACATTTATCTTCTGAAAATACTAAAAATGCATTGTATGATGTACCATGTAATGTGTATCCATGATATTCTCTTCTATCCCAATCAAGTGTTCCTACAAAATATATTCCTTCTGCAATTTTTGGTGCTTTTGCTTTCATTATCATATGAATCATTCCTTTAATATTTTTTTATTATTTTTATATTTAAATATTTTAATTTATTCTGTTCACTTTTTTTAGTAATCTCATATTAGTACTTTTCATAATAATTAGATTCTAAAAAAAAGTTAAAATAAAGAAAAGGGAGAGGATTTTAGGATTGCCAGAGACCATGTATTGTACAGAATTCTCTTGCTACTACATCATCTGCTTCTGGTATTTTAAAAGTTGCTTCTGGTTTATCTCCAGGTTTAAGATATTGTTTGTGTATTTGACCATCTGCAATAAGTTCAATAACTGCAATATAATGATCTTCATCCATTGGATGTTCAACTTCCCCAACTTTTACATTATATCCATCATCTACTCTTGTAATAATTGGTTTGTGTTTTGGTTCTCCTTCACCAGATGTTTTTGCTTCAATAACATTTAACTGACTAACATCAGCATCTTTTCCAGGACAGAGAACTTCTATTATATTTCCACTATTTTTACATTGAACAACACTATAATAATCAAATTTAGCCATATTTTTCATCCCTAAAAAATTATTTAAGTTAAATATTGTAGTTCTAGAAATCTTCTGCTAGTTCAAAGTAACTATATGGGTGTTCACAGATTGGACATTTTTCAGGTGGTTTTTCACCTTTATATACAAATCCACATTTTCTACATACCCATGTAACTTCTTCAGGTCTGTCAAAGAATGTTTTACCTTCAACCATCTCTAATAATTTTTTATATCTTGCTTCGTGATGAGCTTCTACAAGTCCAATATTTCTTAATCTTACTGCTATTTCATTATATCCTTCTTCTTCTGCTACATCAGCAAATTCAGGGTACATTACATTAGCTTCATAGTTTTCTCCACCAGCAGCTGATGCTAAATTTTCAGCAGTGTTTCCATAGTCAAAACATACACCAGTTTCTGTGTTGATTTCGTTTTTATCTCCTTTTAATTCTTGGATCATTTTAAATAAAACTTTAGCATGTTGATATTCATTTCCTGCAGTTATAAGGAAAATTTCAGCAATTTTTTCATATCCTTCTTTTTTTGCAATTTTAGAATACATTGTGTATCTGTTTCTTGCTTGACTTTCTCCTACAAATGCTTTTGATAAGTTTTCTAATGTTTTACTCATTTTAAATCACCTTTTAAATATATTTATGTAAATTTTTTTGTATTTTTCCATCTTGTTATATTAATTATACTCATTAAAACTATATAAATATTTTTATCAATAAATAAATAGATTATTACATTATTTAATAAAAGAACATATATTCTTTAAAATATATTAATTTTGAAAAATATTTTTCTATTTAATAAAATTTCTTAAAAAAAAGTTATTTTTATAAAAAAATATAAAATAAATGGATTTCTTAGAAAATCCATAAGATTGTCATTATTGCTGCTACTATAAATATTAGTGGTGCCAATAATTTTGTAACAGAAACTATTGATGTTATAGTAGTTACTAATTCTGTTGAGTTATCAGGACCTAATGTTTTTAGATTTACACGAGATGTTCCAGATGCTACTTCAACATATTCTAAATCATTAAATGCTTTTGGTATTAATTCTAGTACTCTTTTAATTAATAATTCCTGATGTTTTGCTCCAACTGTTAATCCACCACCAGATATTGTATTTACAAGATGAGTATCTGTAGTCATAACTTCTATCATATCAATTTCAGGATATGCCTCATTTACAGCTTCTATTATCTTAGCTCTAAATCCTTGTTTCATGTTATTTCCATCAAAGACTACATATAACATTTTCTGATTATCAACTTCTGTAATCATTATTTTCACTCCACTTTGACCAATACCATCTTTTATAGGAATTTCATCCAGTGGATTATATGCATATCCCATTTTTATTGGATACATATCTTGTTTTTCTATTTTTTCAATGGCCTCTTCTAGTTGAACTACTCTGTTATGTCCTGCTAGTAAACGTTCATAATTTCCCTCAAGACTATTATGACAATCAACAAATACCACATCTTTTACTCCAGTTACAGCTTTTGCTTCATATATTAATGATAATCCTACACCATAATCAATATCATCACCTGATTGAGGTGCAAATGTTGTAAGTAAAATCATTCCTTCATCAAAAAATTGGACACCAACTTTAGCATCTTGTGATTTTACTCTTTGAAATTTACTTGCTTTTTTTGTATATTTAAGATTAGGTAGTATTCCATTAATTGCATCAGTTATTTTATTTACTTCTTTTGCTGCTACTGGGTTAAAATCATGTGTTGCTGCCCCATGGGCAATTATTGCAAAGTCATCTAGTTGATTAGCAATAATTGTTGGAAGATTACTTCCCCCAATAGAACCTACTGGTCCTGGATGAACACATGGTGAAATATAATTAGCTTTAACACCATTTTCTGTTCTGAAACTAATTAAACTAACTGTTGTATCAATTGCTTCTCCCATTTCATTAAATATTTCTTCCATTGCATTTGATCCTTCACTAATTTGTGCAATGAATAAACTTAGAAGTTCTAATCCTCCAACACCTAAATTATTTCTAATAGGTGATTCTATTATCGCTACAAAAGCATAAATTGCTATTGCCAGAACTATTGCTCCAATTATAACCTTAAGATACAATGATAATACTGCATCCATACTAGTTGAAGCTATTACAAGATTAGTAATTAGAACTAACATACTTAATGTTAATACAGGTTGAATTGCTGCTATGAATATTCCTTGATAATATTTTATATTAGATGTAGCCCATAATATAAGAGCTTCTATTGCAAAACCAAATAATATTCCTAGTATTAAACAGTTCCCAGTAATATCTACCTTTATTCCTAATGAAATAATTGATCCTAAAAGGTAGGTTAAACATGGAAATAACATACATACAAATGATAGAAACATTGCTTGTTTTAGTTTCATATGTCTTTTATGTAATTTATTAACACAACTATGTATAAGTCCTCCAGAAGCTATGGCTGTAAGTCCTAATAAAAAGAAAGTAGTTGCTCCTCCACCGAGAAATGCTGATATAACAGTATCTATTGATAATAATTCAGGTTGTAAACAGCCCTCAAGAGCACCTGTAATAAAACTTACAACAAAAATGAGGAATACAGAAATCTTTGTTTTAGGTAATGTTATCATGAAACGTGATAATTTCATTACTCTACTTGTAACTGTCATGTTTGTCTCCTATTTTATTTTTTTTTCTTTAATTATTATATTTTCTTTAATTAATATTTAATGATATTCTAAAATACAATTTTCAATTATAATATAACAAAAGCTATTATAAGTTAAATATATAATTATATATGAATTAAATAATTTAATTTTTCTTAAAATAAAAAAAGGGATATTATGGAATATGAATTAAATACACCATTGAATGATGAAGATATTAATAAATTAGAAGCAGGAGATACTGTTTATCTAACAGGAAAAATTTTCACAGCAAGAGATAGTGCACATAAAAGAATAATTGATTCAGGTGCACCAATTGATTTAGAAGGAGTAGTTTTATTCCATGCAGGACCAATAATTCGAAAAAAAGATGATGATAATTATGAAATAGTTGCTATTGGTCCAACAACAAGTATGCGTATGAATCCATATGAACCTGAAGTTCTATCTATGGGTGTTAAAGCTATTGTTGGTAAAGGTGGTATGGATGATAATACACAAAAAGCTTTAGTTGAAAATAACTGTGTATTCTTAACTGCTGTAGGTGGTTGTGCTGCATTATATGTAAATAGTATAAAAAAGGTGGATTCTGTTAATTGGCTAGATTTAGGTATGCCTGAGGCTATTTGGGAATTAGATGTTGAATGTTTTGGACCATTGATTGTTACAATGGATTCTAAAGATAATAATTTATATAAAAGAAATAAAGAGTGATTATATTGAAAAATAAACTATTGTTACTGTTATTTTTTATAGCTTCAATTGTTCTTATTTCAGGATTTTTTACTTTAACTCCAACATATATTGAAAATAATGGTAATGTACGCCATTTTGAAGATAATGATATGTCTTTTGACATGGCAAGTAGTTGGACTGTCTATGATTATGATAATCCATTAAAAACACCATTTTTACCCAATAGTCCTTCAACATTACTATTAAATCCTGGTAATAATTCACAGTATAGTTATTATAATGGAAGTATCAGTGATTTAACAAGTGATGGTTCAGTATTAAATACTAGTGCAACAAATGCAACAGATGTGGTAATTGTAAAGACTGATATTACAAAGTTAGATTCATTACCTGAAGGAGTAACTATTGATACAGCATATAAATCTGATAGTTTATATCGTCTTATGAATGGAACTGGTGATTTTAAAATAGATAAACAAACTACCTTTGATTTAAATGGAAAAACTGCTTATCAATTTGAATATACTGTTTCATATATAACTTATCAAGATACATGGATAGAACATAATGGTCATTATTATAGAATATTAAGTCAAGCCCCTTCAAGTGTATTTAATAAAGCTTCAAATGAATTTAATATAACATTAAATAGTTTTAAGTTAAAATAAAAAAACTTTCTTTTAATATTTTTTTTAAAAAAATCAATTTTATCTAAAAAATAGATTATTACATGTACATGTATTTTAATATATTTCTAAAATTAAAATACATCTTTATTTTTATAAAAAAACATTTAAATAATTTCATAGTTTATGATAAAAAATTACTTTTATTTTTCTTTTATTCTAAAGTATTTGTATAGGCTGATTCTTTTTCTAGTATATTTTAAAAATTTATTAATAATACTATATACAATATTTAATTAAATAAAAAAAAATATAGAGAGAAAATAATGACAGATAGAATAGAAAAAATATTTACTAAGTTTGCTAATGAAGAAGAAGAAGCATTGAATAAAATGGGTATGACAAAGACAGAATTTATAGAAAATGCAAAAAAATGGTCTGAAACTGAAGATGGAAAACTTGAAATTCAAAAATTCATATTAACACAAGAAATAAGTAGTCTTAAGAAACAAATAAGTGAAATTGAAGAAAATATAGTAAAAAAAGAAAATTCAATAAAAGAAATTGAAATTGAACTAAGTAACCTATAAATGGGGGATTTATAATGGTTGAATTAAAAATTAACAAAAAGGTAATACGAGAAAATGATGATGAAAACAAACCAATGTATGTAGAAATACCACCAGAAATTATAGATGCCTATAGACTACATGATGGTGATAAAATAGAATGGACCTTTTTTATTAACTGTAAAAATCAGAAAAAAACAACATTTACAAAAAAATATACAGGAATGGATTAAATAATCTCTTCTTTCTTTTTTTTATCAACCAAATCTAAAAAAGTAATTCAGACTCTCTAATCAATGAGTAATTTAAATACAATCAGATAAGAATATAGTATTTAATGGCGAAATTTCATTAATTAAATTCTTAATATTCTTTGACTGGGATAATAATGAAATATCTCCAATTATTATTAGTTTTTTACAAGATCTGGTAATTGAAACATTTAACTGATTCTGATTTGATATGAAATTCTCCTGAAACTTCGATAACATACCTTCCCTACTTTTACAAAAACATAATATAATAACATCTTTTTGTCTTCCCTGAAATCTATATATTGTATCAGTTTCTACATTCAAATTGTTCTTATATAATAATCTTTTTATATGGTTTTTATGCCTCCTATATGGTGTAATAACTCCAATACTATCACTATCAAAATTCATATTTATAAGACTAACTACTATTTTTAATACAAGTTTTGCTTCATATTTATTACAACAGCCTTTACTTATATTATCTTCAGTATATTCCATGTTAGATGTATCTATAAATGTTATAGGTGATTCATTTAATAGAAAATTTCTGTTGTTTTTGAGAGCTATTTTTTGATTTCTTATTTTAGTGTATGTTTTCAATTTATTGTTATAATATAATTTACTTGCTATTGCAGATATTTCACTGTTCATTCTATATTGAATATTTAGAAATGTTGAATATTCAGGATATTTTTCTATTAAATAATTAAATATAGACTTATTTAGAATTAAAGAAGCATTGTTATTTATTATTGGCTGTAATTGTTTATTATCTCCAATAATTATAAACTTTTTTGTTTTCATTAAGGCTATAAGAGCTAAATATAATGGAACCTGACTTGATTCATCCATAATAACATAATCAAAATTAATATCATGTATTAAATAATTTGATGATGCAATTACAGTTGAGGCTACTATTGGTATTTTTTTTATTATATTATATTCTATTTTTTCTCTGATTTTTTCTATTTCTTCTTCTAAATTATAGATAATATCTTCCTTTTCTTGAGTATTTATATGTTGTGTATATGAAATATTATCATCTAGTCGTAATAGTTTTCTAAATATTTTTGATATTATTGATTCATCAGATGATTTCTCAATATTAAAAGAATAGTTTTCATAACTTTTTTCTTTTAATTTTCTTATTTTTTCCTTTCTTTTAATTATATGAATATATTCTGGATCTTGTTGGATATGATTGTTAATTGTGTATTTTTTCGTGTTTTTACTAATTTTTAATTCATCGCCAAGTCTAAGTATGTTATTTTGAGGTATCATATCTAATTTTTCTATTATATTATCTAAAGCAATATGTGTATGGGCAGTGATGAGAATTCTTAAATCTTTCTTATATAATTGATTGATTATTTCAACAATAGTATGTGTTTTACCAGTACCTGGAGGTCCTTGAATTATATGAAACATATTAGTTGTTAATGATTTATTTACAGCTATTGACTGATTTTTATTAAGATTTCTACATTTATATTTAGATTTTTCATAGTTAGGTGGTCTATAATCAAATAATATATTTAATAGTTCAGTATTATCTTTATCATGGTTATTCAATATATTTAATTTTAATTCTTCTAATTTACGAATAATAATATCTTTTTGAATATTATAAATTGATATTTCATCATAAATATGAAAATCATTATTATTATCTAATAATTTTAAAAACAAGGTTTTATTTTTATTTTTAATTAAGAATGCTTTTTGTCTGTTTATTTCAACTATTGAATTTAAGGATATATTTAAATCTTTATTGATATTTACTTCTAATACATCATCTTCAATATAACTAATATTACCCTTAATTAATTTATTTTCTTCTTTTTCCCTTTCAATAAGTTGTGTTAGGGGATATAATATTTTATTTTTTATCTTATATTCTATCATAACAAAAATATAATTATTACTATTTAATTAATATGTATTAATAATTTATTATAATAATGAAAAAGAAATTTAAAACTAAAAATGAATATAAAACTAGTAAAAGTCTTATATTCATCTATAGGATATAATTAGAAATATTGTACTAACAATAGTACACAACTACACTATATTTGTGTATTCCAATATTTAATCATCATGATTAAAATATCGTCTTAGATATAATATTAAATTTAATGTATTTTCATAAATTTAACATAATATTTTTATGTTTAATTTTTTATATTAAACAAATAATATTTTATTTTTAAGTATATAATAATTTTATCATTCTAAGAATATTCCAACTCTTAAGTTAGAAATGAATTAAATAAAAAAAATATTATAGAATAGGAATTAGAAAGATCATGTAAATATTAAATAT
>NZ_MUZW01000037.1:0-15689 GCF_003266085.1 Methanosphaera sp. DEW79
TAATATAACAATTATTTACTCAAAAAATATACAAAAAAAGTATTTATTAAAGATGATATTACTCTAATATAATATTTTCTAGTAAAATATCTAATTCATCATCTATTTTTGGGGAGATTAATTCTATTTTTTCAGTTTTATTTTCTTTATCAACACCTGCACTTATTATACGTGGTGATGTTTTAATTTGTTTTTTATTTATTTTTTTATTATATACTATGTTTACATGTTCAAGGTGTCCTTCATTAAATTTTATTTTTATATTTTTAATTTTCATAAATCATGTTCTCCTTTTTTTATACAAAAAAAATAACTTGTAAGAAAACTATTTTTTTATTTAATTTACTATAGTAATCTTACTATTTAATTCACATCTTTCATATATACTATCACCATATACTACTGTTAGATTATATATCTTTGAACTCATAGGTGGTAGAGTGTATGTTATAGTAGCTATTCCATTTTCTACTGTTGCATATATTATGTTTCCAGATGGATCTTTCAATGTTTTTTTATTTATTTTAAATATAACATGTCCTGTATTTACAGTTTTATTGTCATGTGTTACATTTACTGATAATTTTATTGTTTCATTTGATTTGAATGTAGTTTGAGATGTGTATGTTAGTGTTACATTCTCTTTAAGTAATGTTATTGTTGAATTATTTGTATTTGATAGATAATGTTGATATCCACCATATACTGCTGTTAATGTATATTCTGATTTTCTCCAATTTTCTGGTATTGTGTAGTTAGATAATTGTGCTACTCCATTTTCTACTCTTAGGTATATTATATTACCATTATCATCTTTTAGAGTTTTACCATTTATTTTAAGTACAACTTTTCCTCCATGTACTGTTTTATTAGTTTCATCTAGTACTTGACATGTAAGATTTACTTTCATATCTCTATATGTTGTTATATTATTAAGTAAAATTCTTGTTTTAAAGTGGTTATTATTATCTAATGTATTTATGGTATTTGTCGTGTTTATAGAAATATCTCCAGCTTTTCTTTTAGATATTAATGTATTGTTTACTATTGTGTTATTATTTGATCCAAGGAGTGTTATAGTATGTGTTGTATTTGTTAGTATCATATTTGTTGTTATTTGATTATCTGTGGACTCTTTAAGTAGTATTCCCACATCCTCATTTTTTAGTGAATTTAATTTTATGTTATTTTTATGTATTGTGTTGTTTTTTCCATTTATTATTATAATTCCATTGATATTTTGTCCTGTTATACTTATTTTATTATGATTTATTTGTGAATCTTTAATATTTCCAATATCCATTGCTGTTGAATAATTTCCATCTACTTCTATTCTATTAAATAGTATGGTATTATTTCTAGTTTCACCCACCATATTATCCTTTGAAATTGCAATTCCATCAGATATATTTTGTGAAATACTACTTATGTTGTTGTATGTAATTTGAATGTTACTTGCTGCAGAAAATATTTGAATACTATCAGCAAATGCTAATCCATGACTTGTAATGTTGTTGTAATTTATTTTATTATTGTTAATATTCTGACCTAAATTAATTCCATATACATAATCATGTCCTGTTGTTATTATATTGTTATATTCAACAGTGTTATTTTCTGCCTTATCTCCATGTATGGCTCCTTGTATTGTTATTGATTCTATTGCTCCATAAGGTATTTTTGATATTGTAGAATATGTTGTTATGTTATTGTAGAGTACTTTATTGTTGTTTGATGTTATTGCTATGGATAGTGTTCTTGCAAGATCTGGATCAGAGTACCAGTCAATTTCATCTGATGGTCCTCCAACATGTATATTGTTATTTATTATAGTTGAATTGTTACCTGTTATGTATATTGCTTTAACATCGTTTGTTGTATTGTATGTTATGTTACAATTTTCTATTATTGTATTTTCTTTTTCTATAACTATTGCACTGTTTTTATTTGTGTTGTTAAATGTTATGTTACTGATTTTTATTGATGGTAGTTGTATATTAATTGTTGAATCATGTAGTAGAGCATTTTTTCCTGTTATATTGAATGGTACTGTGTCTATGTAGAATGTCTTATTTTTGAATTCTCCAGTTAATGTTACTGTTGAATGGGATAATGTATTATCTAGTACAAATCCATCTTCATCAAAGTAGTCATCGTAGTTTGTATTGTTTATTATATAACTGTTTTTGCTTTTAAGATTTTTTGTGGAATGATTATTTTTTGAAGTTTCTGTTAGTTGATTAGATGTTGTTTCAATGGTTTTTTTTATCTTAGGGTTATTTATCTGTTGTGATTGTATATCATCTGTACTTTGTTGAATGGGACTCTCTTGTGTTGTAATAGTATGTGTTTCCATGTTTTTAGTTTGAGTGTTTGTTTCTGTTGCATTGACAATAGACAAGCTAAGTAGTATGAGTAATGATATTAGAAAAATATGTAGAATATTTTTCTTTGTCATATTATAACTTCCATTATTTTTTTTATAATAAATTTTATTCTAAATAAATTTATATGAATTAATTTATATTTATTAAACTATTTAAATAGTATGATTTTTTTTTTAAAAAAAGAGTTTTATCTATGAATAATATATAGAATATCCTAGTATGATATGAAGTTTCTATTAAACTTATTTTCATATCAAGAATAATTCTTTTTTCATATAGTTAAAGTTATATTTAGTTAAATGTGTTGACTTCTTTTAGTAATATTTCTAAAGTTAATATATCATGTTAAATAGAAAATAATATATTTATATAATTAAGGAATGTAGTTTAATGAGTCATAAAACAAAGAAATTAGAAATATTAGATATAGATGATATTAAATCCCTAGAAAATAAAAATCTTTCTAAAAAAGTAAATCATTATCTTCAAAAAACATTATTTACAATTCGCATATTATTTAGACACAATGAAGAAAATATTGATGATCTTATAGATTTTTATTATTATATTGAGGATGTATTGGATGATAAAATATATTTAGATGAGGATGAATTAAAAATATTAATCTATAGAGTAACAGATTTAGTGCTTAATATTGAAGATTATGGTGTATGTGGTGGTAGTATTTTAATAGAACCTTTGTCTCAACTTGAAGGAGCTTTGTTATTAGAATTAGAAAAATTTAAATTAAAAATATTACATGAAGAAGATGAACTTTGGCAGGAAATAATAGATTCTCAAATAAAAGATAATGAAGTTGAATTTAATGTTCTTATTAAAATATTAGGTGAAGATGATGTTGGTACTATTAAAAAAGAAGTAGCTACTTTACTAAAACAGAATTATCAGCAAGAATATTTAACATACCTTTCTAGAAAAGATTACCTTGAATACTAAATACTTAAATAATACAATAACTAAATTAAATACTACAAGTATTTAGTAAAAATATGAAAATATAAAGGTGAGATATATATATGAAAACTAATCATCCACATAAAAAAGTAATAGAAAGTGTAGACAACCTCAGTGTATTAGTTACAATATTATACAATTCAAAAATTGCTTATGTAAAGAAAAATCTAAGTATTCATCTACATAAAAGGGAGATATCATTATTATCAGATATTCAAAAACATACGAAACCACATCATAAAAAAGTAAGAATAGCTAAATATCAAGAAATAGATAAAGAATCTAAACATTTCCAACTACATCAAGAGATTTTCCTAAAAAGATATAAAAAATTAGAGAAAAAAGATATTATTAAATTAGAATATGAATGTGATAATGGATTACCATATGATATGACATTTACACAGAAGGGATTATCTATTCTTGATGAAATAAGTAATTTAGAAAAAGAATGGAATGAACTTGTTATGGATGATATTGATGGTGATATTATACCTCTTCTTCAGAAGATAACAATTAATGCAATGGATATTAGTTATAATATTCAAAAAGAAACAAAAAATATATATTAAATATTATTTTTTTATCTACTTTTTTTATTTTTTTTAAAAAATTATTATTAATTATTCGCTATTTTATTATAAAGTTTATTGTTTTGTATAACATATATTATTTTTTTATAAATTATTTCTAAAACATATAAAATAAATCTTTAAATATTAAACAATGTATATGTAAATTCCTTTTAAAACTATAAATAATACTATGTATATATTATTATATGTGAAAGATAAAATAAAATAATTAAAAAATATTATAAAAAATATAATCATTATTATGAAGGTGAAAAAAAATGAAATCCACATTAAAGAAATGTTTCATTAAAAAAATGATGTCTAAATATCTCTTAATATAAATTGAAAATAACACCTAAATCATGTTATTTTCTCCATATTATATTTTCAAAAAAAAAACTAGAAAATAATAATATTTCAAACTAAATGAAATATACTATTATAAATAAGAAAAAAATACATATATAATCCATAATATTAAACATTGTTTATATAAATCCCATTTAAAACTATAAGTAATATGGGGTATATACTATAATTAGTAAACATTAATATAATAACTTTAATGTAGGTGAAAGATATGGTAGTAACAAAAAAATTCTTAAGAAAAATGATGTTAAAATACACATTATAAAAACAAATTACTCTTTTTTATAAATTTTCTATAACTTATCTAAAAACTATTTTTCCAAAAAAAAGATAAGGAGAGATTAATATTCTATTTTTATCCATATGGACCTCTATATGCATAAGGGCTATTATGTAATTTATAATCCATTGAATCAATTTCACTTCCAGTTAATATACCATCACCATTACTATCAGATTCATCAAACATTCTTTGTTTAACATCCTGTGGTGTATGTGCTGTGTTAATATCATTAGGTGAATAAATTACATCACCCTCATAATCAGACGAATGGGTATGTGAATGACTACTAGAATCTGTAGAAGATNACTACCTGTTGACACACTACTTGGTGGATTTGAAGCCGTAGGTGTTATTAAATTAGATGCATTTAAAATCTTACTCAAAGATTCACTCATAGTACTACTTCCATCAAAAAGCACTACACTGGATTTATTTATTGTTTTAGCAGCATGTACTACATCATCAACATTATTACCTGTAATTACAATCATACAACATTTTTCCATATCAATATCAAAGTAGGTGTATGTTCCACTTTTATTAAATACTGATATGTTGTTGTATGTGGTGTTGACTCCAAAATTTTCTCCAGCTTGTAAACCTATTTCCTCTGATGCATTTGTATCTAATGGATCATTTGCTATTTTAGCTGACCATGATCTTATTGTTAAATTATTTTTAGTATCATTGTATATGTTATAGTTTTCACTACAATTAGTTACTATAACATTACTCTCTGGTACCTCTAGTGTCATTTGACTCATGGTTATATTCTTATAATTAGGTTGTATTGAAACATATGCTCCAATACCAATGACACATAGAAGTATAATGGCAATTACAATGATTAATACATTCTTTTCTCGCATTTCTATACTCCGTTTTTTATTTTTTTATATATATTACTATTTCTAATTTTAAATAAGCATAAATATTATGAATATATCTACATATTATAAGAATTTTTATTTTCAAGTTCAATTATTAGTAAAAATAATAAAATATCTATTTTAAATTTAATTATTTAAACATTGTTTACATAAATCCAATTTAAAACTATAAATAATATAGTACACATACTATAAATAGTGAACATTAAGTATGTGAAATAATTTATAAAAGGGTGAATAATATGGTTGTAACAAAAAGATTTTTAAAGAAAATGATGTTAAAATACACATTATAAATACATTTTTTTTAGTAAACAAAACTAATCTCCATTACAATAGACTTTTTTTATAAGACTAATTTTATTACTTAAACATTGTTTAAGAAAATAACTTCTAAAACTATTTATAACATATTAAACATATGATTAAGTGGAACAAAATATATGAATTCCACTCAAATAAATGAAAAAAAGTTATAAATATATTTTTTATAATAGTATTATTTAATTAAGAAAGATACTTAAAATAAGTTAAATTACTACTAATAAAAAAGTAAAACACTATAACTTTTTTTTTAAATATTTTGAAAAATAAACAAATCTTGAAAAAATATAAAGCAAACATTTATATACTAAAACAAATAGACAATAATATAGAATTGTAGTATATATGCCGTCGTGGCTCAGTAGGTAGAGCGTTCGGCTGTTAACCGATTGGTCACAGGTTCAAGTCCTGTCGACGGCGCTAACAATTCTTTCTTTTTAGAAAACTATTTATATAGATATTTAAATAATTTATAGAAATGATACTCATTGAAATTTAGAAATAGATTATTAAACTACTTAACAGGCTTATTTATAATGACAATAGGCATAGCCTTTTCAATAAAATCAAATCTAGGAGTTTCACCAGTAAGTACCATTCCCTACACATTAACAGTAGTGTGGCATGGGAAATAGGGCTGGCAACAACAATCTTTCACTGTTTTTTAGTTATATTACAAATAATACTCCTTAGAAAATCATTTGAAATAAAAAATCTTACACAAGTAATTGTGGGAATTATATTTGGATACTTCACAAGTTTTTCAGTATATCTAATGTCATTCATACCCAACTCAAATACTCTACTAATATCACTAATCTATCTAATAATCAGTATTATAGCAATAGCATTTGGAATCTTTCTTTATTTACCACCAAATATAATACCACTAGCAGGAGAAGGTGCAATGCAAGCAATAGCTATTTTAACAAAAAAAACCATTCTCAAAAATAAAAGTATATTTTGATTCAGCAATGGTAATAGTATCACTAATAACATGTATAATAATGACACATACACTAGGAAGTGTTGGACTTGGAACTATAATATCTGCAATACTAGTTGGAACAACACTAAAATACATAGTTAAAATATTTGAATATATTAAAGGATACAATTCCCTTATTTTAACTTAATACTCTGTTTAATGTTGATAATTCTTAAATATACTTATTTTATAAACTATTTAAAAATCTATTTCTATTTTTTTATTGAAAACTTTTAAAATTCAAAAAATATGCCTATATTTCTGATAGTTATATATTAGTAAATTTAAAAAAAATAGTTAGAATATAAATTATAATTAACTTTTAATTTCTTTGATAAAAAATATCATAGTTAAATTTTTTAAGGAGTATAGATGGATATGCAAAGCACGTTATTTAATTATAATAATCAAGATTTCAAATCTCAAAATAATTTTGATTCTTTCAAATTTCCTTCTACAAGATATCAAGGTAGTAAATTAAAACTCGTTGATTGGATAATAAATGAAACTAAAAATTATTCATATGAAACAGTTTTAGATGCTTTCGGAGGTACAGGTTCTGTTTCTTATTCTTATAAAAAAATAGGTAAAGAAGTGACATATAATGATATATTAAAATTTAATTACCAGTTTGGTAAAGCTTTAATTGAAAATAATGATATGAAATTACGTAATGAATCAGTTAATTTTATTTTAAATCCACATGATGATATTGAATATAAAACAATAATACAAGACAATTTTAAAGATACATATTTTACTGATGATGAAAATAAATGATTAGATATGGTTATAACAAATATGAATTACCTGGATAATGAATTTGAATATGCAATTGCATTTTTTGCACTTTCCCAATCTTGTATTATAAAAAGACCCTATAACTTATTTCATAGAAAAAACTTGTATATGCGAACTTCAAATGTTAAAAGATCATTTGGAAATAAAAAAACATGGGACACATCATTTGTTGATTGGTTTTTAAAATTTGTTAAAGAAGCTAATCATAGTATTTTTAATAATAATAAACTAAATAAATCATTAAATTTAAATGCAATTAATATAGATAATGAGTCTAAGTTTGATTTAGTATATATTGATACTCCTTATATTTCTGAAAAAGGTTCAACAGTTGATTATTATGGATTTTATCATTTTTTAGAAGGTTTATTAATTTATGATAATTGGGAAAAAAACATAGATTATAAATCAAAACATAATCGTTTAATCCCTAAAAAAAATGTTTGGAATGATAAAAAATTAATTTATAAAGAATTTGATAAATTATTTAATAAATTTCAAGATAGTATATTGGTGGTTTCATATCGTAGTGATGGTATACCTTCTGAAAGTGAACTTAAAGAACTTATTTGTCAATATAAAACTAATGTGAAAATTAAAAAATATGGTAATTATAAATATGCTTTATCTAAGAATAAAAAATCTGAAGAATTGTTGTTTATTGGTGAATGAGAATGTTTGAGAAAAAATCTAGAAGAATATGATTTATGGATACAAAAATCTTAAATCTCAATAATTTTAATGTATCTTTAATAACTCTTATCTTCATCTTTGAATATTGATTTGAATTCACTTATAATCTAATATTACATATTTTTCAGATTAGTATGATAAAAAAATTCCTTAAAAAAAATTTGTATAGAAAAGGAGAGTTATTCTTCCTTTTTAGAAGATTCTTCCTTCTTCTTTTCTTTTTCTAATTCAGATTCCTTAATTTTATTAACTAAATCATTTACTTTATTCATATTATTCATCCAATTTTATAATTTAAGTCTTTTTCTGTAGGTGAATGATTGTTTTGCAATACTAACACCATACTCAACATCAACATTACCACATACATTAAATGATACAATATCAACACCATCTCTACCATTGAAGTAGTTAACATCACATTTATGTGCAAGATCAATAATTCTATCATATGGTAATTCAATTATAACTTGAACATAATCCTCTTCTGGAACTAATTTTGCAAATTCCATATTTTTAACATAATATTTAACAGAATCATCCTTGATTTCTTCTGTTATTTCACATGTTAATTTAGTAATTCTTTTCATTAAAGATTCTAATAAACTTTTTTTAGAATAAGAATCACTATTAAGAATATCATTAATTTTCATATTTTCAAATGTCATCAATTATCACTTAGTATTATATTTGATTTTATTAATTTAAAGGCTTTGTAGAAAAGCAATATTTGTAGTATAATTTTTAAGATTATTATACTGTAAAATTGGATTTTACACTTTAAATGGAACTTAATTAAAAATTTAAGTATTAATAAAATTTAAAATAGTAATATGAGATAAAATAAGTATTAATATTAGAAAATAGAATAGATATTATTATGAAAATCGAAAACATCTATTCTACAAATACTTATTTGTCTTTTATAGTTTTTTTTCAATATTCTTTTTTAGTTTAGTGTAGGTTATTTTTTAAGATTTTTCTTATTCTTTGTTGTTTATACTTAACAAATTATAAATTATTTTTTTAAAATATTCTTATATTCAACAAATTTATAAATATTATTTAACATAAATTATTATAGATTAAGTTACTTGCATTTTAGGATGTGATGTCATGATTAGAAGAGAATCCTATTTTAAGATTATTAATGAGTTTATAGATACTAGTTTTATTAAGATTTTCACAGGTATTCGCAGGTCTGGTAAAACAACTTTATTATTTAGTGTTGTTGATGAATTAAAGAATCGTGGAATAAGTGAGGATAATATTTTTTATATTTCTTTTGAGTCCTTGAAGTATCAGAATATTACTGATTCAGTTAGTTTAAATGATTTAATTCTTGATTTGATTGGTAATGTTGAGGGTAAAGTTTATTTATTGTTTGATGAAATCCAGTTGGTTGATGGTTGGGAGAAGAGTATTAATGGTTTACATGCTGATTTTAGTTGTGATATTTATATTACTGGTTCTAATTCCATGTTATTATCTGGTGAGTATGCTACATTATTGTCTGGTAGATATATTCAGATTAATGTTTATCCATTTAGTTTTAAGGAAGTGCTTGAATATAAAGAAAAGGTGGATAATATTGAAATAACAGACAATATTGAACGACAATTGTTTGATGAGTACTTGGAATTTGGTGGTATGCCTGGACTTTTAGAATTAAGTAGTAGTATAGCTAAACGTGAAGCATTAAATGATATTTATGCATCTATAGTTTATAATGATATTCTGGGTAGGTATCCTATCAGGAAAGCTGATTTATTTAAACGTTTTAGTAATTATATTATGAATACTATGGGTGAAACTTTTTCTTCAAAAAGTATTACAAGTTATCTTAAAAATGAGGTTGAAGAAACCAGTCGTAATACTATTCTTAATTTTACTAATTATCTTGAAAATGCTTTCTTCATTTCTAAGATTAGAAGGGAAGATTTGATTGGTAAAAAGATTCTTAAAACTCAACAAAAATATTATCTTATGGATCATGGATTTCATCATACATTAATTGAAAGTAACTGGCTTAAACAAACACATGTTCTGGAGAATATTGTCTACATTGAATTATTAAGACGGGGGTATGAAATAAAGATTGGTAAAATTTATGATAAAGAGATTGATTTCTTTTGTCGAAAAGATGGATTTGAATGTTATATCCAAGTATCATATACAGTAGCAGATCAGGATACATTGGAAAGAGAAATGATTCCGTTATTAAGGTTGAGAAATCATTATGATAAATATATTTTCAGTATGGATGAACATGACATGTCCAGGGATGGAATTAAACATAGAAATATCCTAGAATTCTTGAAAGGTGATGAATTCTAAGAGAGGGGTATGATTAATTGGAACTGGATACACTAATATTTATTCAGATATATATTACAAGAATAGAATGAAAAAACCACGAAAAAGTTATATGAAAAATCATATAACAATAGACTTAGAATACATGCTAATAAGACACCAAAGTGTTAAAAAAGGTCCATGATTCGATACAGTGTTTGCAATATCAGCTAAGAAGTATAAAAGAATATAAACCAAAATACATACTTGCAGATAAAGCATACGATACAGAAAAAATAAAAAAGACTATAATCGAAGAAACAACAGCAATACCACAAACGAAGAAACACCAAAAAACAGGAAAATACAGAACAAAATATAGAGCAATATTCTGGCAAAAGATATATAATTATAGAAATCAAGTAGAATGTGTAAATAGTGTAGAAAAAAGACTATTTGGTGGAATAAATACAAGTAGAAGTAGAAAATTACAAATAAAAGAAACATAATTAAAAAATACATTTTACAATATTGATAAAACAATAAAAAATTTTAAAAAAGATAGGATTTCTACAAAGCCAATTTAAAAGTATTTATCTTTAGATAAATCTATTTAATAAGTAGTTACATATCTAACAATAGTGATATAATGGAAATTATAACAGATATATTAATAGTAGGTGGAGGACCATCTGGATTACTTGCAGCAAAAGAGGGCTGTTTTAATAATAATAAAGTAGTATTACTTGATAAAGATAACACAGACACACATAATGAATATATTACAAAAACTTCACTTCGTCAAATAGGAATAAAAGAAGATGATTCATGGATAGTAAATCAGACAAATGGATTTATATTAGAGGCTATGGATGAAAAATTAGTACTGGATAATACTACAACTGTTCAACCTGAAGAGGCATATATTATAGATAAAAATAAATTTATAAAAGCTTTACGTGATGATATAAAAGAGAATGTGGAAATTATAGATACAGAAGCTAAAACAATTACACATATAAAGGATAAAGTGGTAGTTGAGGCAGAAAATAGTACTGGAAAATATACTATTACTACAAAAATACTTATTATTGCAAGTGGATATCATGATAATCTAATAAAACAGGTAGGTATGGATTATAAAAACATGGATACTCAACATATTCTTCAATATGAATTAGAAAATACACATCTTAAAACAAACAACATAATATATTCATTTAATGAAATTGAAAATAATGCTCTAATCTCTATTTTACCTGGAAAAAATAACACTGCATCAATATCAATTACTATGAAAGATGATGCAAATATAACAGAAATATTAGATAGTTATATTAAGTCTAATAATGAACTTAGAGATTCAAACATAATATGTAAAACTTCACATATCCTACCATCTAATGGTATAATACCAAAACGTGTTGCTGATAATATAATTCTATGTGGAAATTCTGCTGGATTTGTAAATCCATTAACAATGAAGGGACTCTCTGGAGCATTAGAATCTGGTACATATGCAGGTGTGGTAGCAGCAAAGCATGTTGTTTTTGATGAATATAAAAAAGATGATTTAAAGCAGTATGTCATGTATACAGATATGTTAGTTAATGAGAATTATGAAAGATATATGGAAACTAGGGAATTTATAGAAACATTAACTCTTATAGAAGTATATGGTATATTAAGTAAGTTATCTTTTGTAGATATGTATGAGTGTGATATAGATTCATTAATTAGAACAATGATAGATGAGTCTTCAAAGGCAAATATTCATCTAAAAAATTTATATAACTAGATTTTTTTTTAATTCTTTGTCTATAGAATAAATTCTATATTTAATGTTAGGAGTAAAACAAAAAAAGGAGATATTATGGATTAATTATTTTTTATCTAACAATCCTTCTTTTTCAAGTAATCTTTCTGTTTTTGTGAAAACTGAATTTTCTTCACGGAATTTTATTATTTCATCTTTCAATTCCTCTGGAACATCAACATCAAATCCACATTCTGGACATTTAACAGATGCTCCACCACAATCATATCCACAGTCACATTCTCCTGCATTTGTATGATCAAATTCTTTTTTACAAACTTCACATGTTAATAGCATAATTTCTACCTTATTTTTTTTGTATATATTACTACTTTATCTTATCTCTATAGTTTATATAATAAAAGTTTTCTTAAACTTTCTACAAAAAGTTTTATTTAATTCAATGAATTTTTATTAAAAGTTTAATTTATTTTTATTTCTAAATATTATATAAGCTTGTTCTAATTATAAGATAATTATATATAAATAAGGTAGTATATAGAAGATTATATGAAAAATGTGGGTTTTTATTAAATTGATTCCTTTGGATATGTTATTCAATATTAGATTTTTAGGAATTTGTATTTTAAATGGTCTAAATGTATTTAACCCTATTTTTTCATATGTAGATAAATAATAGTTTTTAAAGTAAAAATAGTATGTAGGTGATTATTATGTGTTCTGCTGCAAATTACACAACAAAAAATCATTATTTTGGTCGTAACTTTGACTATGAAATATCATATAATGAACAAGTTATGATAACTCCACGAAATTATCCTCTAAAATTTAGAAAGATAAATGATATAACAACAACACACTATGCTATTATTGGTATAAGTGCAGGTATTAATGAATATCCATTGTATTATGATGCAACGAATGAAAAAGGATTAAGTATGGCTGGATTAAATTTCACTGGATATACAAAGTATCATGAATATGATTCTAATAAATTAAATATCACTCCATTTGAATTTATACCATATATTCTTAGTAAATATGAATCTGTGGATGATGTTAAAGAAGCTTTGGAAAATATTAACCTTGTTAATATAAATTATAGTGATAAACTTCCCCTTTCACCACTTCATTGGATTATATCAGATAGTGAAAGTTCAATTACTGTTGAATGTTTAAAGGATGAATTAAAAGTATATGATAATCCACTAGGAATACTAACAAATAATCCACCATTTGATTTGCAAATGTTTAATTTAAATAATTATAGAAGAGTATCTAATAAAACACCAAGTAATGATTTTCTAAAAGATTATAATCTTGATGTGTATAGTAGGGGTATGGGGGGTATGGGTATTCCTGGTGATTTATCCTCTATGTCACGTTTTGTTAAATTAGCATTTACACTTACAAATTCATTATCTGATGATTCAGAGGAAAGTAGTGTTAATCAATTTTTCCATATTCTAGCAAGTGTTGAACAACAAAATGGATGTACATTTATAGAAAGTCCTGATAAATATGAATATACAATATATTCCTCTTGTGTTAATACAAGTTGTGGAATATATTATTATAGAACATATGGAAACTCTCAGATAAATGCTGTTAATATGCACAATGAAAATTTAGATACTGATAAGTTAATTACATATCCACTTGTAAATAAGGAAAAATTTAATTTTCAAAATTAATTATTCCTTTCTTTTTTTAATTTTTGTTCTTTCATTATATTTTATTGGAGCATAATTATCATTCAATATTAGTTCTTTTCTAAGTAATATTCATTTCTTGCTTCTACAAATGCTTTGATATTTTCAAGTGGTGTTTTTGGTGCAATTCCACAACTTGGTGCTAGTATATCTGTTCCATGTTTTAGTATTTCTTTTACTTCTTCTTTTACTTCATTTGTTGTTTTATTAAGTAGTGTTTGTGTTGATGATATATTTCCAATAATAACAGTGTCTGAAGATAGGTCCTCTTTAACCATTCTTGCTTCGCCAGTATTTATTGATTCTTCTATGGATAGTCCATTGAAGTTAATTTCTAGTAGATCTTCTAGTATTGGTCTTGATTGTCCACACATATGGATAATACTTTGACATTTAATATTCTTTGCCAGCTCATTTAGTGCTTCTTTTTCATATTCTCTAAAATATTCTGGTTGTATTAAATCTGGTGATGCACTACCATCAGGTATGCATATTACATCAGCCCCTGCATTGGTATATGTTTTTGCTAGTTCTATTTGGGCATCTAACACTACATCAAGTATTGTTTCAACTGTAAAACTTTCAGTATTTAACATTTTAACTAGTTTTTCTATTCCTATAATATGTCCTGCTAGTGTAAATGGGCCAACTAATCCAACAATTACTGGTACTTCAGGGTACTCATTTTTTAGTAGTTCTATAGATTCACTAATAACAGCTAATCTTTTTTTGTTTGTATAGTCAGAGGGTATGTCTAGATTTTCAGGATATTCTATTGGTGCTTTTTCTATTATTGATGGTGGACTGTGTGAATTAGAGCTTATTTTACAACCAAATGCTTCTGCTTCACTTGTCATATCAAAGGGTATTCTTGCATTCTCTAGTTTTGCTTGTTTATAAAGGGATAAGCCTAGTTTTGTCATTTGTTTAGGGTCATAATGTGCTTGAGGCCATGATACTTCAGATGTATTAAAAGTATCAAATATTGCTATGGATGTTGCACTTATTGCTGGTATTTTTTCAACTTTTTTATTATTTAGAGCATTTTTTAAGTTATTTATTAAATCCATTTTTTTTACACCTTATGTGATATTTTGTATTTACTATTTTAAAAAAATAGTTTTTATGAGAATTATATAACTTTGGTAATTAAATATATTCTAGTTAATATTTTGATTTTATCATTAAAAATACGATATAATTAATATAATACATATTAAATTATTGTTAATATTTCTTTTTATTTTAATACCCTCCTATAATTATATATAATATTAAAAAATGATATATATCAAGATTATAAAAATATTCATGAAAAAAAGATGGCTTATAAAAATAGATTTATTATATAAACTATTCTTTGTTTAAGAAAGACTAATTTTTCATTAGAAAAAATAAATAAAAGAAAAAGATTTCTTTTATAGATATAATACTTGTTCTATTACATTCACTTTCATGTGCTTGTCTATCTACTGTTACTTTGTAACATATTTCACATATAATGAAACATCAATTCCACTTTATATTAAATACACAATTTTCCATGGTTTAATAGTTTATGTTTTTTTTTGAAAATAAGAAAAAAAACCTGAAAAAAAGAGAAATAAAACTAGCAATAAC
>NZ_MUZW01000045.1:0-12916 GCF_003266085.1 Methanosphaera sp. DEW79
TATAAAACAAGAAGTATTATTATTAATTAGATAATTTAACTAAAAAGTAAATTAATTTAAATACTTAAAAAGAAAAAATTAATTCATTAAAACTACTTGAATAATAATCCCAATTAAAAATTCAAATTTTGGCTGAATTACGTAAATGAACTGATTTAATAAAATATAGCATAGACTAAATAAGTGCTTATTTCTATAAAAGATTATGGTATTTCTAATAAACTTACTTTAATTATTTCAATTAACTAATCAATTTAACACTTCTATTTTTATTTCTTTTTTATTACATTTTTTTATTTAATACCTCTTTTAAAAATACTAGATATTTAATTTCATTCATAAACTATCTAACTAAATATTTAATACAATAAAAAAATAAAAGAAATAAATAGATTAACATGAACTTAAATTTTGATTATTTAACTTCAACAATTATTGGATTATTTATTGGAAGTCTTGTATTATTTTTAGGACGATTATTAAGTTTTCCTATAAGTGGAATCTTATTAGCAATTATAATATCTGCCCTAAGTGCATCATTCCTATATAATCCCTCTAATAAAAGAAATCCTAATCATAGAACTTTAAGAGGTACTATGTCTAGTTTCTTATTATGTTTAATCTTCAGCATATTTCTAACAGGATACTATATACCAAAATTTAGTAGTATATTAGGTACTGCTGATATATCACTTGGATTATCATTAGTTATTGTTTTATTAATCACAGTTATTGGTGGTATAATACTTGGATCTTTTGGTGGAAGTATAGGATCTACTTTTAGAGACCTAGTTTCTGTTATTTATACTGAAAAAAGAAAATAAGGAACTAATCAAATATTATTAAATCTTTTTTTTATACTTTTTTTATTATATTTATCTGATAAACTTTTAAATATTAAAAATATCAATATTAATATGTACAAAATTTAAGGATAGTAACAAATGAACTCATTTACTATAAATAAAATAAAAACAAATGAACTTAAAACAATTGGTCATTATACTGGCTATGTATGTATAGTTATTGGACTATTTATGATAATTCCAATAATATGTGCAATAATATTTCATGATGAAGTAAAATACTTGAATTCATTTGTATCTTCTTCAATTATATGTGTAGCAATTGGATTTTTATTATGGGTTGGTTTTAGTAAAAAAAACTTAACACACCTATCCTTAAAAGGATCCCTAATTTTTGTTCTGAGTATATGGGGACTAACAGCATTAGCAGCAGGTCTTCCATATGTCATTTCTGGAGATTTAAATATACTCGATGCTTTTTTTGAAGGAATGTCTGGTATTACAACAACAGGATTTTCTCTCCTTCCACCATGTGAACATCCATTTTCTGTTGCAATATGGGCTTCATTAACACAATGGCTTGGAGGATTAGGTATCATAGTTTTATTACTTGTTGTTGTTCCATCATCTGTGAGTTTAAAAAGATTATACTTTGCAGAGGGAAGAACAGAACAAATGACACCTAATATAAAACATACAACAATAATCTTTATAAAATTATATTTACTATTAACATCAATTGGAATTATATTATACCTACTAGCAGGACTAAATCTATTTGATGCAATATGTTATTGTTTCTGTGGAATTGCAACAGGTGGTTTTTCTGTACATCCAGCAAGTGTACAATACTTTCAAACACCAATTATACAACTTATAACAATGTGTATTATGATATTAGGTGGTTTAAACTTTGTAGTAATATATCGTGTTATTAAAGGTGCATGGAGAAATCTTTACAAAGACATTGAAATTAAAGCATTTGCATTTCTTGTAATATCTTCAACATTACTTATTGGATTATCATTATATTTCCAAGGATTCTACAATCACGATATATTACTTATACTTAGACATTCACTATTTCAAGTTGTGTCAGTTATTACATCAACAGGTTTTTCCAGTACAAGTATTGATAATTGGTCACCACTTTCTTATACAGTTCTGATATTATTAATGTTTACTGGAAGTTCCATATGTTCTACTAGTGGAGGAATTAAGCTATATAATATAGTTATACTCTTTAAAGCAATATGGTGGGAAGTTAAAAGTATGATACTTCCAAAAAATACCATTATAATTAAAAAAGTATTCCATGATAATAAGTACCGTGATGTATCAGATAAAACTATAAAAACAATACTCATCTATGTAATATCATACATTCTTATATTCATAGCGAGTTTTATAGTAATAGCAATCTTTTGTAATGACTTCCAGATAGCATTTACAATTACAGCTTCATCCCTTGGTAATACTGGACTTGCACCAACATATCTTTCAGTATCAACACCACTTATTGTGAAAATTGTTATGATTATAGATTTCTGGGCAGGTAGGATTGGAGTATGGCCATTATTACTATCAATAGTATATACAACCAACATAATTCAAGGAAAAATAGAAGAACATAGAGAATAAAAATAGCAGATTATATAATAAAAAGGAGATGATGAAACTCCTTTTTATGAACTTTTTTTAAAATAAATTTAAGTTATTTCTTTATCATTTACTTCACGTTTATAATTAGATGCACTACCTAATGTATAACCTAAAGTAAAGTAGAAACTTGTTTCTTCATCAGAAATATTCCAATTTTTATCAGATTTAAGAAGTGATATTGATGCTTCTTCTTCAAGTTCCTTAAATATAGCATCATATTTACGAATTTCATTAATCATAACAGGATATATTGCCCTTATTTTTTCATGACTTAGATTTATATCATAAATTTTATTTAGAAATGGTGTTTTTTCTAGATTCTTATATTCAATATGCGTTAATTTTCTTGTTAAAAATCCAAGTAAGTATGCAGATTTTTTATCATCACTTACTAAAATTTCATCGAGAACATACCTATGTTCTATAGTTAAATTATTCATATTATACCTTCCTTTAAAATATCTTATCAATCACACTAGTTATTTTTAATACATCATTATCTGATTTACCCAATCGTTTCATTGACTTGGCTGCAGCTTCCACTGGAGTATCATGTTCTTCCATCATATATTGACTAACATATGTAATAAACATTCTAAATTCCATTTTACTACTAAATGTTTTTCTTAACAACTTATCAATATCTTTTTCCTCTTCAACAGTGGCAAAATTATTCTCATCCCTCATTCCATTTAATGCCTTGTTAATAGTATCTAAATCATGATACTTAAGAAGCTCATCAAGAAATGCTTCATTCATACGTTTACGATTATCTGTATGTTTACGAATTTTTTTATCAGACTGCATTCTTTCAAGAAAACCATCATAGAAAACTTCTACTTCAGGTTCTGTTTTAAATAATACTTGAACAACATCTAACAAATTTGTATCCACATTTAATCCCACAAATTCTTCATCATCCTCTTGTTCCATTTTCTTAACTTCTTCAGGTTTCATTCTATGAATCCTCCTCTTTTTCATATTTTTGATTATCAATATTATCCTTAAGTATTTGTGTAATCTCATCTAACTTAGTTTGTAATTCCTCAACATCCCTATCAAGACTATCAACTTTTTTTTGTAGAGATCTATTTCTATTTTTTAGATGTTTAATATATGATTTAACTAAAAGACGAGTTTTTTCCTCTGGTTTTTCCATATACAATGAAGACATTGCAGCAGTAAAAATACTTAAAAACAACACCCCCATTATTATAGTTATAATACCAATTAATTTACCTTCAGTTGATATTGGAGTAATATCACCATAACCAACACCAGACAATGTTACAATATTATACCATAATGAATCAAAGAAGTTTGTAAATGATGGATCAATATTTTGAAGTATTATAGAAGATAATATTGTATAAAATACTAAAATAAATGTTAATACTTTTAATAATCTATTTTGAACAAAATATTTTAAAGACCCATAATCAAATCTTCTAAGAGCATATATCTTAAATATTTGAAATAATTGTAATAGACTTATTAAACGAACAAGTCTAAATACTGCAAAAAATCTTAAAAATATGAAATTAAATGGTATCATTGAAAGTATATCTATAACATGTGTTTTTATAAAATCTAATAAATTTTTATCAGACTTTCTATATATAGTAATCAGATTAAGAAACAATAAAAAACATACAAATAAATCAAAGATAGACATGAATAACAATTCATCATAGGAAACATTGTATATTGTTATTATAAATATAAATATTAAATCTATAACTGTAACAATAATCAATATGAAATTTTTTACTTCAGTAAATAATTTCCTATTTTCCTCAGATATATGTATATTTAAAAAATTCATTTTCATTAATTTCCTAAAAACTATTTTTTTTAATATGTTAATATATTTTTATAAAAAAATAAAAGTTTTACTATCTATAATTTAAATTATTTTTTAATTAACTTTATAACTTCATCCATATTATCCTCTAAATAAGAAACATCTTTTTTTATAGATGATAATTTATCCTCTATTTTCATAAATTTATCTTCAATTTCATCTGTAGCCTTCTCCAAACCATCCACATACTTAAATACATATCTTCTTTTATTTCTCATGGGTTTTTCATTATATTTTGTTGTAAGATAAGCTGTGAATATGGAAATAAGAAAAACACCCATGATTATTGTAAATAATGTGAAAATTTTACTTATAAAACGTAGCGGAACAATATCACCATAACCTACAGTAGTCATTGAAACAATATCAAACCATAAACTCTCAAATAAACCATTAAATCCATAATCATAATGTCCTATAAATGATGATACAATAAAAAAGTAAATTATTGTAAAGATTATACTTATAAATAATAGATTTTCTAGAATATACCCCTTATTTTTAAGACGATCATTATTTGGAACTAATATTTTATATATCTTATATAACTTTAGAAATCTAAGTAATCCCAGTGGATAAAACAATTCAATGGGCACTATTGAAATAATATCTAGAATATGATGCTTAGCAAAGGAGATATTCTCTTCCTTTGAATATTTATAAATAACTAATAAATCAAGAATTAATAAAAAACATGTTATTTTATCAAATATGTAAATGAATTTTAATTCCATAGATGTATGTGTAAAAGGTCCTATAACAATAAATACAATGTCAAGAAGAACAAATGTAAATAAACTAACAATATGTAAATGAAACATTCTTCTAGTTCTAACTATTTTATACATTGATAAAACCTTCTAATTATTATTTAATATTTTTAAAATTATATTATATTAATATTTTAGAAAAATTCTAAATTTATAAATTAAATATAGTTATAATAAATTACATTAGATATAAAAATAAAATCTATATTAAATAAACTTTAAAAAAAATATCAAGTTTATAAAAAAAAATATTAATTGAAGTGTAAACATGAAAAATAAAACTATTATTTTCTCAATTATTATAATTATTTCATTAATTAGTCTAAGTACTCTTTCTGCAACAAACATTGACTCTACTGACACACCTATTCATGAAAAACAAACAGACACCCAACAAGTTAACATAAAACTTCCAACTAATAAAATCATTGAAGAAACAACAAATGTTAATAAAAAAGATATAGTAAAGAAAAATAAAACCACAAAAAAACAAATAAATAAAACCCATTCAATAAATAAAACAAAAAAAGATAACAATAAAACTCAAACAATTAAAACAAAAACTAACATTACAAAATCATACAATGATTCTCTTAAAAATTCAGCATGTTGTTCTGTAGTAATACAAGTATCTGACAAGGAATCTATCATATCATTTAGACGTGATTCATCATATCGTGCAACAATAACCATTGAAAAAACAAAATGGTATGGTACTAACATAACACGTCAATTAAAAACACAGAATGGATACTTCACCCATGTTATTGTTACACAAGATGGTTGGGTAATGGGATTTGGTGGAAGTGACAAAATAAAAACACAAGCAGATATTGTTAAAACTGCAGGAGAAATGTATTCTAAAAGAAATATATCATACAGTGGTATGAGTAAAATATTTAATCTACTAAAAACATTAAATATTGGACATACTGTCATTAAATCTCCAAATGGAACAGTAGGTGTTGCAGCATATAATTCTGGTGGAAAATATCTGATAACCAAAATAAATAATGGTGGTTATGTATGTATTCCAAACAATTTCAAATACTATCATACTGGTAGCTATTCAAAATATGCACAAAATTCAATAGATGCAGCTATTCAAATTGCAGGACATGATGTTTATGGTATTAACAGACGAAATATTATAACATACCATAGTACAATTTCATCAAATAATCAAAAACTAAATGTTTATGTAACAAATGATGATGGTAGATATGTTTCAAAATCAACATATAATCTAAAAGATCCAATAAATTTTATTGGAAAAACTATTGATACAAGTCAAATACCAAGAATTCCAAATAAGAAATTCATAGGCTCAATTGAATATAAATCACCAACACCACCAATACCATCCACATATATTATAACAAATAATGCTAAATATAATAACAATATTTATAATGTATTTAATCGTATAAACAAGTATGCTAACAGTAACAATGTATATAATCTAAACTTTAAAAAAGGCATATACTACTTTGATGGTATAGAAAATAACACTCTTAAAATAGGAAATAAGAATATAAAAAATGTTACAATAATTATGAATGGAAATAACAGTATTTTCAGTGGTAAAGATAAAACAAGAATAATAGATATAGTTTCAAATTTCAATGTGATTATTAAAAATATTTCATTTGTAAATGGAAATAGTACTAATGGTGGAGCTATATCTAACAATGGAAATCTTTCAATAGTATCATGTGTATTTAAAAATAACAAAGCATCAAATGGAGGGGCAATATATAATCATGGTATATTAAATGTTGATTCATCAGTATTTACATATAACACAGGAATAGTTGCTAAATCAATCTACAATAATGGAAGTATTATATCAATTAACAATAACTGGTGGGGATTAAATAATCCTGATTGGAGTAAGTTACTCTATAATATGAAAAAACCTGATACATATGTTGTTATGAAATTTACTAATGTAACTTCATACTATGATTCTGAGATGATGTTTAAAGCAACACTCAATCAACTAAATAATCATAAAACAATTACAACTATTCCAATAAGAGAAATTAAATTATACAGTAGTCTAAGTAATGTTCAATTTAAAATTAAAATTAATCAGGAAGCAATATTTTCATATTGTGCACCTCCAGCAACTGTTAAAGTTAAAATTGATGAACAGGAAATGGCTTATACTATAAATAAAATTAACTTAAAAGTTTCACTTATAGGTTCAGATAAAATACAGATAAAAGTTACAGATAGATATAACAAAACAGTGCCCATAGGTAATGTTGTAGTTAATATAAATGGTAAGAACATAGTTGAAAAAACAGCACTTTTCAATGTTACAAATGGTGTTACACATGTAACAATTCCATCTTCAATAAGAAGTTCAAAGTACACTGTTACCACAACATATCTTCAAAATAATATATATCCTCAAACATCAACTAAAACAACACTAATGGTGTAATTACCTACACCTACCTTTTTTTAAAATTATTAATTAAATAAAATTATTCTAAAAAAAACATGTGTCTATACTTATTAATGCTTATTTCATATAATCTAGAGGTTTTTTTAGAAATTATAAAAATAATACCACAGAAATTTATATATAACACAAATATAATACTACTTCCATATTAGAAAATATGAATTTCACCATTTATTTAATTCAAAATCATTGTTAATGTCTATTTTTCCAAAGTATCTAAAACCAATTAGAAATTCTAGTTCTATTTTTAGATTATTATTCGTAACAGATAATATTATTTCAAATTTATTGATTTTTTTCATAAAACTATAATTATTAAATATCAATTAAAATATATAAATAATATATTAATATAAATAAATTATTTTTGAATAATTATATTAGATTAATATATAGATTAAATGGAGATAAACATGGATAAGAATGTTAAAAAAATGTTCTTACTCACTACAATAGTATTATTATTACTAGGTATTGGTGCTGTTAGTGCAGCAAATGATACAAGTGATAATACACAAACTACAGTTTCTAATGATTTAACAACAATAGATTCATGTAGTTCACAAATAGCTACAGTAGCTAGTGATAATAAAGTAGTAAATACTAAAAATGATGTAGTTTCTAATGATAAAATAAGTGTTAAAAAAGATAAAACAAACACAACTAGTAACATTAAAACTACTACTAAAAGTAGTGATAAGACAGGAAAAACCCTAAAAAAAGAAGATGAAATAAACTATTATGTTTCAGACTCAAAAGGTTCTGATACTAATGATGGATCTAAGGATAATCCTTTTAAAACAATAGGTCATGCTGTTAATTTAACAACAGATTCATCAATATACAATATACACATCACTGAAGGTACATATAAAGGTATTGGAAATACTAATTTAACAGTACCTGGATCAAACAAAATCAATTTCATTGGTGCTGGTGTTAATAAAACAATCTTTGATGGAGAAGCAAAATATGATATTCAGAAAAATGGATTCTATTGGGGATCATCTGAAATATGGTATAACTATGTAAATGCTTCTGGTAACTGGTTTATGAATATTACACCTGGTGCAGGTAAAATTACATTCACCAACTTCACAATGCAAAATGGTTGGGTAAAAGGTGGAAGTAATATTGCCGCATATAAAATAGCTCCTGTTGATAACTATGCAACTCTAACAATTGATAATGTATACTTCTATAAAAATCATTGTGGTGCAGGTACTGTTAGAAACAGAGAAACTGGAAATTTAACAGTAAATAATAGTATATTTGATTTTAACTTAAAATCTGATAGTACTGGAAACTTTGGTGCAGGTATTTATAATAATGGTACAACTCTTGTTGTAAATTCAATATTTGTTGGAAATTATGCACGTTGGGGTACACTAACCAATGATAGAATAATGAAAGTAAATAACTGTACAATAAGAGATAATAAAGGTTATGATGGAACTAGTACATACAAATATGGTTCAGGTATTGCAACAAACACTGGTAGTGCTGATTACTACAATGAATATGGAGTAAATGGTCTTGAAACTGAAGTAACAAACTGTACCTTTATTAACAACGATCAAACAGATATTTGGCAAGGCCAAGGTGATTTAGTAGTTTCAAATTCTAAATTCATAAACAGTACAGGAATTTATATTGAAGGTAAAAAATTAAATATGAGTGTTAGTCAAAACATTACAAACAACACATTTACAAATGTAGTTGGTTCTGCTCTAACAGTATCAATGAGTTCCAAAAGTAAACCAGCAATTGCTATAAGATCAACAGCTCTTGGATTCAATTTAACAATAACAAATAATACAATCAATGCACCTGATTTAGTTAATGGTAAAGCAATACAAGTATCAGGATATGCTACAATAACAAACAACCAAATGGATAATGTTATAAACATTAAAGGAAGTGGTTGTCTTGTTAATAATAACACAATAAATACTAAAAGTGGATACACAGTAGTTGAAGAAACAACAGCTAAAAACAATTCATATACAAATAACACATTATATTCTAGTATATTAGCTGGAGATAATTCATTAAAACTTAATTCTAAAGGTAATTCTACAACAAGTGGAAATAAACCAGAAGTAACAAACCATGTTATAACTAATGATAACTATTCACAATACTTCACTAGTGAAGGTGTTTTAAAAGCTGATGTTGTAACTAATGGAAGTAAAATATTCCTTTCAGGAAATTTAATAAACAAAGAATTCATATTTGACAACATTAAAGTATATGTCGGAAATAATGATACAGCAAAATTAATTAACTCTGTAATTAAAACACAAAACAATGCAAAAGTAATTATTGAAAACATAAATATTAATAATACAGATTCTGAAAAAGAATATGTTGTTTTATTTAATTCAACAGGAAATCAACTTATTAAAACTAATATTGATGTTAATACAACACATAAAATACATGCAATAGTACTTGCTGATGATGAAAACACAATAGAAAATGTTGTTGTTAATGTAGCAGGTCCATCAAAAAATATTGACTGGACACAGAATGTACAAATTGCAGATACTATTGGATTATTAATTACATCCAGTAACAACAATATAAAAGTTACAAAAATCAATTTATATGCACATCCTAATGGTGAAATGTTTGGTACAGTTGATGGAATAGATATTCAGTCACTAACTAATAACACTGTAAAATCTAACTTAATATATAATACACGTGTAAATGTGACTGGTGGTCAATATGCATATGGTTTAAATATTAAAAATGCAGAAAATACAAACACTTCCCTTGTATGGTCTGATGTAAGATCTGATAATTATGCATGTGCATTCCAATTAACAGGTATTGCAAGAAATAACAGTATTGCAGGTTATGCTTATGCTAACGCTCCAGTACTTGCATATGGAGCTTACATAACAGGATTATGGTCCGGTGGTGTAAATAATACAAACATATCTAAACTTTACATACAAAATGTTACAAGTAATGAAGCATATGGAGTATGTCTTGAAGGAGTATTAAATACAACCATATCTGATGCTACATACAATGTATTTGGAAATAAAACATTTGGAATAGTATTAAATAATACAGAAAATACTAATATCTTCAAATTAACAATAAAAACAGAAAATACAAATGAAAATTCATCAATAATAATAACAGACAAAACTAAAAATACAAACATCACAGGTACAACCCTAAATTCAAACAATGCAAATGGTGTTAATTTAATTAACAACACAAACACAAGCGTAGTTGGAAATTACATCAATATAAACAATATGACTGGTGGAAATAACGCTGTAAAACAAGTAGAACTAACAAACAATAATGTTACAAACAACATACCAAATATTATTGTAATTAGTGATGAAACATATCCTAATTACTTTGATGAAAATTCAACATTAAATATAACTGCAGACATTATTAACATTGGAAAACAATTAAATAATAAAATATTATACATGAATACAAATGCAACATTCTATAATCCATATAATACAACAATAAACAATGTATCATTCATATTCATTGGAACAAATACAAAATCTGTAACATTTAATGGATTAAAAATCAACAATGTAAATAAATCAGTAATAGAAACAAAATTAAATACAACATTACAGAAAAACGTATACTTCAAAAATGGTTACATAAAACTTACTGGAGAAAATATCACTGCAATAAACAACAATGGTAACACTCTCTACTTATCAGTTGAAAATACCCAAGCTATACTTAATGCTACAAACAATGCATTATTTATAAGTTATACTGGAAGAGGTTACTCATACATTCAAAATTCAAATATAACTGTTGATTCTGGAAATATATCCAAAGTTATACAAAATGATAATGGAACAGTATCAGGTGCAAATAACAACATTAAACAAACAGGTAACATTGCTATAACAATAAATGGTACATGTATCATAAATCAATATGATGGATTTAAAAACAACAATATCACAATAAGTGGAAACAACATTACAGCAATAAATATAAATCAATATGCTCTAAGTATAACAACATTACAAAATAATAAATTCAATCTAACAAGTTCAAATCCGGCAATAGCAATAAATATGGAAAATACTGGATTTGCAGGTGGTTGGAGTTGGAATCCTCAAGGTACATCTATAAAAAACAATGTATTTATTATTAATGCTGTAAACAAAAATACTCCAGTAATTAGTTTATCTGGTGGAAGTTTAAATTCAGTAACTAATAACTATATAGAAGCTCGTGATGTATGGGGTAATAATGCAGTGGAAATAATTGGAGAAAATGGAACAATAGAAAATAACAATCCAAATAACAATACAAATTATACTGCTATAATGAATATTACAGCACCAACAACCACTAGTGTAAATAAAACTATTGATGTAAATGTTACACTTACAGATGTATTTGGTAATCCAATAAAAGAAAATATAACAATTACAGTAGATGGTACTGAAATTGGTATAATAGATGGTGCAGGCAGTATTACATACACACCAACTACTGGTAAAACTAGTACAATAACTGCTACATTTAATGGTAATGATAAATATGATAGTAGTGTAGTATCAACTACATTAAATGTAATGAAACTTAACACTACAACAACAGTTAACACACCTACTGGTAAATATAACGATACAATAACAATTACAGCTAATGTAGTTGATTCAAATAACAACCCTGTAAATGGTGGAAAAGTTGTATTTATTGTAAATGGTGAAACAATATGTGACAGTGAAGGTAACATAATCTATGCTAATGTAGAAAATGGAGTTGCAACTATAAATACAACTGCTCTTAGAACATGGGTAAATAAATATTCCACTATTTGTGCTGAATATATTGGAAACGATGTTTATGGAGATTCAACAAGTGAATATTCCACAATGAATATTTCCCTAAGAACACCTACAGTAACAATACTTACTGATAAAACAAGTGTTAAATCAGGAGAAAAAGTATTATTTATTGTACAAGTACGTGATGGTGAAAAACTTGTAAACCAAGGATCTGTTATATTTAAACTTAATGGTATAACATTAAAAGATACAACAGGTAATATTTACATAGTAAAAGTAGAAAATGGAATTGCAAAACTAGAATACATAATACCTGATGGTTTCAGTGCTAAAAACTACACATTAACAACTGTTTATGTTGGAAAAGATTATGAAAGAGGTAGTGATGTATCATCATTAATAGTACCTAGAATCAACACATACATAAAAACAGAAATGACAAACATTACAAGTGACAATGCAACATTAAAACTAACAATATTCGATGAAAACAACAAAATAATACTACGTAATACAAAAGTAACAGTAAA
>NZ_MUZW01000022.1:0-5909 GCF_003266085.1 Methanosphaera sp. DEW79
TTTAAAAATTCAAAAATCAACTAAGTTTCTGACAGTGACCTACCCTAATATTAATAATTAAGTTTAAACATAAATTTAATTAATGATAAATATTTGATAATAGATTTTATTTTTCTGTTTTTCATGTTTATTAATGTAATATAAGAATTATTCTATAATAATGAATTTTAATGAGTATTAGGAGATATGTTGATTATATGAAATTAAATAATCAGGACATAGCTAAGTTAGGTGAAATTGCAACGTTACTAGAAGTTAGTGGATATCCAAAACCTGGTAATGTTCATAGAACACAAGATTTTAGTGACATGTTTTATGAGGATTTTCTAATAAGTAGTACTTCTATTAGAGAAAATTTGGAACTTGTTGCAAATAATGCTTCTACATATTATCCTGGAATGTTAAATCAGATAAATGTTGGAAGTTGTATATATGGTTGTATTAGAAATACACAGAATCTAGTAAAGACTAATACAAATCTTGGAATAAGTATGCTTCTTATTCCAATGGCAGCAGCTTTTGGTGCAATTAAGGATGAGGATACCTTATTTAATTTTCCACATATTCTTAAAACTATTTTAGAAAATAGTTCTACAGACGATGCAATATGTTTGATTAAAGCAATATCTTTAGCTAATGCTGGTGGATTAGATAATAAGACTTCAGAGTATGATGTTAATAATAAGGATACTATAGAAGATATTCGTAGAAATAATATAAACTTATACAATCTATTTGAAATGTCTGCTAGTTATGATAAGATATCTTATGAATTAATCAATGGTTTACCAGTAATTTTAAAGTATGGTTATCCAACATATGCTAAGTATATGAATGATTATTCAAAAAATGATGTTACACTTGAAATTTACTTAACAATACTTGCTAATGTGCCTGATACATTAATTACTAGAAAGTATGGTGATAGGGTAGCACAAAAAGTATCTAAACAAGCTAGCACCATATTAAAAAATACAAAAATAGCTTCAACAGATCGTTTAAATCAATTAAAAGAATTCGATACATTTTTAAGAAATAATAAATATAATCCTGGAACAACAGCTGATTTTACAGCAGCATCATTATTTGTAGGGTTAGTTGATAAGTATTCACAATCTGGTATATAACAGTAGGGGAGGAATAATAATAAATGATAGAAAAAATAATAAATGAATTACATCTTTATGAAAAAAAATTATTAGATGGTCTTGCAAAAAATTCTAATTTAACTCCAGAAGAAATAGCTAAATTAGAACAAATGCCTGTTAAAGCAGTAACAAGTGCGGCAGGAATGCTTGAGAGTAAAAATATTATCACAGTAGATAAAACATCAACAGATAATATAAGTTTATCTGAGGAAGGAAAAGACTATGCATTAAATGGACTTCCAGAACACAGGATACTAAAAGCATTACAAGATTTTAGTAATGAAGGAAAAGATGAAGTGGGTATGGATGAAGTTATTGAAAGGGCTAAAGTATCAAAGGCTCAGATGAACTTTTCAATTGGTATACTTATGCGTCATCATTGGGCTAAAATGAACAATGGAAAATTAGCAATTACAGATGAAGGAAAAAATGCAGATATTTCAAGTCTACCTCAAGTTAAATTCCTTAAATTCCTACATGATAAGAAGCAAATCACTGAAGAAAACATACCTGAAGAATTTATTAAGGTTAGGGCTGAATTTAATAAGAGAAAAGATTTACTTAATATTAAAACATCTCAAGACTTCCATTTTATACTTAATGATATTGGAAAGAAAATATTAGATGAAGGATTTTCCATACAAAATGAGGCAACACAACTAACACACGATCAACTAAAAACAGGTTCCTGGAAAAATCTACACTACAGGGGATATGATATCAATGCATCAGCACCAAAGAATTATCCTGGAAAAATACATCCTCTTCAACAAACAATTGAAGAAATAAGAGATATTTTCATTGACATGGGTTTTGATGAGGCAAAGGGAACAATACTTGAATCAGCATTCTGGAACTTTGATATGTTATTCCAGCCACAAGATCATGCTGCACGTGAAATGCAAGATACATTCTATGTAAGTAATCCTTCCCAAGCAACACTGCCTGGTGGGGATTTAGTTGAAAAAACTAGAGCTGAACATGAACATGGTGGAAATACTGGTAGTGAAGGATGGAATTATAAATGGAATGAGGATATAGCAAAACAAATAGTTCTAAGAACACATACAACTGGTTTATCTGTACGTTATCTTTCCAAACATCAACCACCACTTAAAATGTTTTCAGTAGGAAGAGTATTTAGACGTGAAACAATTAACTATAAACACTTACCTGAATTCCATCAAGTGGAAGGAATTGTTGCAGGAGAAGATATGAGTTTTAAAAATCTACTTGGAATACTTAAAGAATTCTATAGAAAATTAGGTTTTAAAGTAAGATTTAGACCAGCATACTTCCCATACACATACTTATCCATAGAATCTGAAATTTATGTTCCAGAAAAGAAAAGTTGGATGGAACTAGGTGGATCTGGAATGTTTAGACCAGAAGTACTAGAACCATTAGGAATAAAAACACAAGTAGCAGCATTTGGTCTTGGAATAGAAAGACTTGCAATGATGAGATATGGAATAGAAGATATTCGTATGTTATATCAAAGTGATATTGGATGGTTAAGAAAACTACCAGTAACAAGAAATATTAAAAACTTCTAAAAGGTGTTAATTATGGTATATAATTCTTTAGAATTAAATCTTGAAGCAATTACAAACACAATTAAAATGTTGGAAAAGGAAAATAACGATGAAAATAAGGATAAAATTGCTGAACTAAAAAAGGAAAGAGATAAATTACTAAAGGAATTGAAAGTATTTTAATTATTCTTTCTTAAATCTTTTTTTTAAATAAATTTGGTGATGAAATGGAATTATTAGTAAGTGCAATAAATTTAGATGAAGCTAAAGAGGCACTCGCTGGTGGTGCTGATATTTTAGATGTGAAAAATCCTAAGGAAGGGTCTCTAGGAGCTAACTTTCCATGGGTTATAAAAGAAATTAGTGATTATGCAGAGGATGTAATTGTCAGTACAACCATAGGGGACGTACCATATAAACCAGGTACAGTATCACTAGCAGCATTAGGTAGTGCAGTTTCAGGCTCAAATTATGTTAAAGTAGGATTATATGGTCCTGAAAACTATGAACAAGCAGTTGAAGTAATGAATGCAGTTGTTAAAACAATAAATAATTATGATGAAAATATAACTGTTGTAGCATGTGGGTATGCTGATGCATACAGGGTGGGATCTGTTGAGCCTACAGATATACCTAAAGTAGCATTTGATTCTGGTTGTGATTTAGCAATGCTTGACACATATCTAAAAGATGGACGTAGATTAACAGATCATATGACTTATGATGAATTAAAAAGTTTTGTTGAAACATCCCATAATTATAATCTTAAAGTAGCACTGGCAGGTTCAGTTAATGCATCTGATATACCTCTTCTTGAAGATATTAACTGTGATATTATGGGTGTACGTGGGTGTGTATGTACTGGTGGAGATAGAAATAATGGAACTATTGATAGTTTACTAGTAAGACAATTAAAAGATAACATTTAATTAGAATTTTAGATAAAAATAATACTAATAGAAATACTAATAATATTTTTTTTAAATTTTTTTAGTATATGACTTTTGAATGATTATTTATTAAATAAAAGGGGCGTTATATGAATAAATATATGGATAAATTAACAAAAGCAGAAGACACATATACATTTGATGATTTTCTTATAAAACCAGGATTATCATGTATAGAACCAAATGATGTAAAATTAGATACACAAGTATCTACAAACTATCATTTAAACACACCAGTTGTAAGTTCTGCTATGGATACTGTTACAGAAGCAAACATGGCAATATCTCTAGCAAGACAAGGTGGACTTGGTGTTATTCATAGAAATTTAACTATTGAACAAGAAATTAAAGAAATTAAAAAGGTTAAATATGCTAATGAATTAACAGTTAAAGAAGTTATATCAATATCTCCTGATGAAACTGTTTCTGAAGCACAACAAATCATGGATATTGAAGAAATAAGTGGTTTACCCGTAGTAAATGATGATAATATTGTTGTAGGTATTATAAGTCGTAGAGATATTAAACCTTTAAGAGGTAAATACTTAAATCGTAAAGTATCCGATGCAATGACTCAGGAAGTAGTTACAATCTCTGAAAACACAACTACTGAAGAAGCATTAGATGTTGCATATGAAAATAAAGTTGAAAGGTTACCAGTAGTTTCTGATGTTAATGAACTTCTTGGTATAGTAACAATGAAAGATATTTTAGAACGTAAAAAATATCCTGATGCAGCACGTGATAAAAATGGTAGATATCTTGTTGCAGCAGCATGTGGTCCGTTTGATATTGAAAGAGCAATGGCAATAGATGATGCTGGGGCAGATATTATTGCTATAGATAGTGCACATGGACATAAAACCGATATTTTCAAATCTGTTAATGAAATGAAGAAAAATGTTGATGCAGATATATTACTGGGTAATATTGCAACTGCAAAGGCTGCAAAAGACATGTTAGATGCAACAGAAATTGATGGTATAAAAGTTGGTATAGGTCCAGGTTCAATTTGTACTACTAGGATAGTTGCAGGTGTAGGTGTACCTCAACTTAGTGCTGTTTCAAGTGTTGCAGATGTAGCAGAAGATCATGGAATACCTGTAATTGCTGATGGTGGTTTAAGATACTCTGGAGATATAGCAAAAGCATTAGCTGTTGGAGCAAATGCAGTTATGCTTGGTAGTTTACTTGCTGGAACAACTGAATCTCCTGGGGAAATGACTATTAGAAATGGACGTAAATATAAACAATATCGTGGAATGGGTTCTTTAGGTGCTATGACTGGTGGAGTTGGAGCAGGAAAAGATAGGTATTTCCAAGGTTCAAGTAGTAATATGAATTCCTCAAAATTAGTACCAGAAGGTATTGAAGGAGTAGTTCCATATAAAGGAGAAGCTAGTCAAATAGTTTATCAATTAATGGGTGGTTTAAAATCATCAATGGGTTATGTTGGGGCTAAATCAATTAAAGAAATGCATGAAAAAGCAGAATTAGTTCATATAACTCCTAATGGTATGTCTGAAAGTCATCCTCATGATATTACCATTACTAATGAAAGTCCAAACTATCATCCAAGATATTAAATAAAAATAAATCTAAGCTCCTTTTATTATTTTTTTTTAAATTATTTGAGAATGTGTAAGAATTAATTTTTAATTAATATTTTTTTTCTTATTTTAGGTTTACTTATTTTTATAATTATTCTTTAGCCCCTTAGATAGATCATTGTTGACTTAACTGTTGCAATGCCGTTTTTGTTGTGTTTATTGCTTGGTTTATTAATAATATATGTAAAATATGTCTTTTGTGAATACTAAAATATCCTTTATCAAGAGTGAAAACAAAAAAATTAGATTTTAAATGGATCTATTCTAAAAAAAAGTATTATTTATATTTTAACATTACAATGATACTTTATAAAGAAATATTATACATTGTATCAATAATAATAAACCTAATATAAAAGAACCCGATATCAGGATATTTGAAAACATGTTAAAAAGAAGAATATTTAAAAAACACACAGATACAATTCAACAGAGAATATTACTCAAAAAGAAAATTAAATAATCAGTATAAATACATACAAAACACTCAATATCATATTTTTACATTATACTAAGATAATTAAAAAAAAAATAAATAATAAACGAACTTATCATTTAGAAATATATTAATCATTCACAATACAACCTTTATTTTATAAATAAACACGTGAAATATTTTTATAAAATAAAACAATAGAATTTCCCCCCCCCTTTCTTTATTTAATA
>NZ_MUZW01000028.1:0-68990 GCF_003266085.1 Methanosphaera sp. DEW79
AAGTTTCTGACAATGACTTTTTTAATAAATTATTTCATTTAAGAAATATAAATATAATACATAATATAAGAAATAAAAAAAATAATAATGGTGGATATAATCGTGGATTTTGAAATTAAATATAAAGATGCAATGGCAAGGGTAGGTAAATTTAAAACACCACATGGAACTGTAACCACTCCTGCTCTAATGCCTGTAGTTCATCCAGGTAAACAAACATTAGATGTTAAGAAGTTAGGTGCTCAGATAGTTATTACAAATTCATATATAATCTATAAAAATGAAGAACTTAAGAAAAAAGCATTAGAAGAAGGAGTTCATAGTCTAATAGATTTTCCTAATACAATAGAAACAGACTCTGGTTCATTTCAATTATCAGTATATGGTGATATAGATATTACAAATGAAGAAGTAATAAAATTCCAAGAAGCAATAAAAACAGACATAGGAACATCACTAGATATTCCAACAGCACCATATGTAAAAAGAGAAGAAGCAGAAAATGACCTTGAAATTACAATAGAACGTGCAAAGGAAGCAGCAAATGTAAAAAGTGATTTACTACTAAATAGTGTTGTTCAAGGTTCCACATTTCCAGATTTAAGAGAAAAATGTGCAAAGGAAATATCTAAGTATGATGCAGATATTTATCCAATAGGAGCAGTAGTACCATTAATGGAAATGTATAGATATGCAGATTTAGTTGATGCTGTAATGTATTCAATGAGAGGACTACCTGAAAACAAACCAAGACATCTTATGGGAGCAGGACATCCAATGGTATTTGCACTAGCAACAGCAATGGGTTGTGATTTATTTGATAGTGCAGCATATATTTTATATGCAAATAAAGATAGATTCATGATGCCTGATGGTACACTAAGATTAGAAGATCTTATAGAAATGCCATGTAGTTGTAGAGTATGTTGTGAATATACTGTAGATGAACTTAAACAAATGGACCAGAAAAAACGTGCAAAACTCATAGCAGAACATAACCTTCATATTAGCTTTGCAGAAATTAGAAGAATAAGACAGGCAATTGTTGATGGAGAATTAATGAAACTAGTAGAACTACGATGTAGATCACATCCATTTCTACTTGATGGCCTAAGAAGACTCATGGAATATAAAGAAGATATGGAAAGATTAAATCCTAGTAGTAAAAAATCAGCATTCTTCTACACAGGATATGAATCTCTTGCAAGAAGTGAAGTGCCTAAACACTTAAAACAATTAGAAAATATTAAGCCTAAGAATAAAAATCTAGTAATACTACCTCATACAAGAAAACCATACACTAAATATGTAAATAGGGAATATATTAAGAAATACACACCAAAAATACCAACATATTACTCCAATACAACAAATACTGATTATTCAAACAGTGATGTTGTAGTAGCAGATATTCCATTTGGAATAATACCATTAGGATTAGATGAATTCTATCCATTAGCACAAAATGAATCCCCTTCAATTCATGATTTGGATTCAAAAAGATTTATCAGAGATATTATTAACAACTACTCTAAAAAATATGATAATGTTTTAATTCATAGGAAAGTTATTGAAAAATTTGACATCACCAACTTTAATCTTATAGAAGATGAATTACAACTTCCTGAAGCTAAAATAAGTGATTTTAACCGTTTAAATGATATTGCTGATTACCAGTTTGGATGTGGTGCTGGAAATGCATTATTTGGTGGAGATGAAGATAAAATCACCATAGAAAAAAGTCGTAAAACTAAAAAAATACGACATGTATTTGAAGATAATGAAAATATAGTAAATATGAGGGCAAATGATGGATTTTTAATTCTATCAGATCTTGGAGCAAAAAGATTACATAAATTCCTAGAATATCCACATAATAGGGTAGTTGTATCAGAAGATTCTGAACCATTTGCATTAAAGGGAAAATCAGTATTTAATAAGTTTGTACTAGATTGTGATGAAAATATAAGACGTAATGATGAAGTGTTAATTGTAAATAAGGATGATAAATTATTAGCATTTGGTAAGGCATTACTCTCAAGTTATGAAATAAAAGACTTCAATACAGGTCAAGCTATTAAAACAAGAAAATGGAAAAAAGAAATAGAATAAAAAAAGGGAAGTAAATAACATGACAAAATCTGAATTAAAAGTTAAAAGAATTAAAAATGGAACAGTAATTGATCATATTACTGCTAACCGTTCATTAAATATTTTAAACATGCTTAAATTACCCGATGATGAAACAGCTATTATGGTTGCTATTAATGTTGAATCATCAGATATGGGACGTAAAGATATAATTAAAATTGAAGGAAGAGAATTATCACAAGATGAAGTTGATAAGTTAGTTCTTCTAGCACCTCAAGCAACACTCAATATTATTAGGGATTATCAAAATATTAGAAAATCCCACTTACATCTTATGGATGAAATTACTGATGTAGTCACATGTAGTAATCCAAATTGTATAACAAATTCCAATGAACCAATACAAAAGAGATTTGCTGTACAAAATAAGCAACCTATTACACTTAGATGTTATTATTGTGAAAGAACTATGGAATATGATGATATAGAATCACAATTTTAGAGTGATGTCATGTCAATAATACATAAAACAATAAGTATCAACACAAATAATGATATTGAATTAATAGATATTACAGAAGATATTCAAAGTATTCTTAGAAGTCATGAAATTCATAATGGAATAATTAACATATCCACTAAACATACAACTTCAGCCATTGTTATTAATGAAAATGAGAATGGTTTAAAAAAAGATTATATTAACTTTCTTAGAGAAATAGTTCCAAAAAAAGAATATTATCATGATTTAATAGATAATAATGCAAGAAGTCATCTGATGGCTCTGTTTACCACAGCTAATCAAACATTACCAATAATTGATAGTATGATTAATTTAGGTACATGGCAGAGTATATTTTTTGTTGAACTTGATGGTCCACGAAGAAATCGAGTTATTAACATAACAATAATGGGAGAATAAGTATTTTCATACTTATCCCACTTTTTTTTAAAAAATTAGATTAAATCAGTATATATACAAATTTTTAGATAAATTAAGTAGATTTTCATTTTCTTTACTAATATTTGTTTCAGTAATTTTTTTCTTAGATAATTTTTTCTGATGTCCATATTCCTGAGCAAAGGAAACACACATATATTCTACACCTTTAAAATTGAGTATAATTTCATTATCTGATATTTTATTAATTTCTTTAAATAATTCTTTTGCTATTTCACCAATAGATAATATTCTTGGAATAATATTAACTACTTCTAATTCTTTAACCATTTATTTAAGCTCCAAAATGTTTTTCTACTACCTTTAATTCTTTAGGAATATTAATTGATTGTGGACATGATTCTATACATTTTTTACAATTTACACAGTTATGTGCCTGTCTATCTTCGTGCATGTGAAATTTATATTGAATTGAATTAATAGTTTCATCTCCAAGTAAATCCATATTATACTCTCTAAAACATTTAGGAATATTAACGCCATGTGGACAAGGCATACAGTAGTTACAGGATGTACATTTAATATGATTTAAATTATCATATTCTTCTTTTACTTGTCTTAATATTTTCTTATCATCATCTGATAATATTCCAATTTCTGTCTTATCAACTAGTTTAATATTTTCTTTTACTTGTTCTAATGAAGACATACCACTTAAAACACAGTTAACTTCTTTTTTATCCCATAAATAGTTAAAAGCCCATTCAAGAGGGGTGTATGATTTTGAGGATTTTTTGAATATTTCTTGAACTGTTGAGGGTTGTTTTTGTGCTAATTTTCCACCACGTAATGGTTCCATTATAATTGTTCCCAAACCTAATTTATTTATTTTTTCAACACCTCTTAAGCCAGTATTATCAGTTTCATCAAGATAATTTAATTGTGTTAGTACACATTCCCATTTATCATAATCATCAAGTATTTGATTTAATAATTCATAAGATCCATGTGTTGAAAAACACACATGTTTTATTCTTCCATCACTTATAGCTCTATCAACAAATTCATACAATCCACCTTCTTTAATATTTTCATAGAATGAATCTTTTATTGAATGAACAAAAAATAAATCAATAGTATCTGTTTTTAAACGTTCTAATTGTTTATCAAGTGTTGTATCAAAGTATTCCCATGATTTTATTTCCCATGAAGGCATTTTTGTTGATATGTGAACTTTGTCATAAAATCCTCTAGAGAGTATATCTCCAAGAATTGTTTCACTAACTCCAGGTTTACTTCTATCTGTTGTATGGTATACCCATGCTGTGTCAAATATGTTTACACCATGATTTATAGCATATTCAATCATCATCTCTGTTTCGTTAATATCAACATGTTCTGGATTATTATCAATAGTTGGTAGTCTCATTGCACCAAAACCTAAAATTGATGATTTAATACCTGTTTTTCCTAAAGTTCTATATTTCATATAATTATATTTATTTTTCATGATTATAAAAAATTATTTATTTTTTTAGAAGAAATAGTACTTTTTTTTATTAGATTAAACTTTGTATTTAGATTTAAGAGTGTGCGACAATTATTGTTCTATTAATATTATTTATTATATATAATATACAAAAAAAACATCAAATATTTGATAATTATAAAACATAGTAACAAGAAAATCTTGTTGAAAAACATCAAAAACAGAATTATTACATGTTCTCTTTAATTTTAAAAAAAGGTATAAAAAAGGAATAATTGAATTTATTTTTAAAATCTATTCAACTTCACTAAATTCTACTTCAAATGCAATTACTGGATATTCAAGTTCAAAGTTAGTAAGAACTTCTGGATGAATTTCTCCAAAATATCCTTTAAATGTAAATGGTGTGTTTTTATTCAATGGTTTTGTAGTGAATTTAGCACAACGACCTTTAATAAATGCTGAATCATCATGGTCTTCTAATTCCATTTCAAATCCCATATTTGCTACAAATGATTCAACTATTGATTTTATTGTTGTGAAGTTTGCAACAGAAGAGATTTGTGCAGCAGCTAATTTTTTAACAGTAACCATTTTTGTTTCTGCATTTTCATTGATATATGCTACATCCCCAATTTCAAATATTTTCTGTGGAAGTTCTTCATGTTTATTATCTTCTAAAAATTCAAGAAGACTGTTTATTAATGATTTTCTAATCATTGTTCTATCTTGTGTTATTGGTTGAGCTACTGTTACACGATCTTCTTCGACTTCTTTTCTAAGTTTTGTATAATGTTGTGTTTCACTTGTAAGCATTAAACTTTTTATTTCAGTAAATGATAATCCTATCATTACTTGTTCAAGAATTTGGTCAAACTGTCTTTTTGAATCTGGATTTGCTACTGTTGCAAAGTCTGGTAGTTGTGCAGGTAATTCATTAAATCCATAACCTAGGGCTATGTTTTCAATAATATCTACCTCATGTAGTATATCAATTCTATATCTTGGTACTGTAACACGTACAGTCTCTTCATTAATTTTTGTTGCATTGAATCTTGTTTTTTCTAGTGTTTCAACTATTTTATCTGCAGTTAAATCAATACCTATATATTCCTGTGCAGTTTTTGTATGTACATCTATAATTTTAGGTTCAAAGTCAGGATATGTTTTATTATCATGATATGGATAGTTTACTTCTATTGTTTCAATGGTTGCTCCATTTTCTGAGAGGTTTGCTGCAATAATATTTAATGCATTTGTAACAGCATTAATATCTGTTCCTGTTACATCTATGAAGAGGTTTGTTGTTTTTGTTGTTAATTTTGTAAGTTCACTGTTTATTATTGGTGGCATAGACATTATATTTCCATTTCCATCAACAATTAATGGGTATTTATCAAATTCTTTGAGTAGTTTAGCGTATTTTTCTCCTTTTTCATGGTTTTCTAGAATTTCATTTAATGTTAGGTTTTCTCTAGATTCCAATGGTATAAATGATGTTTCATTAGGATTTCCTGCTTTATAATAAAATGGTCCTTCTACTTTATCAAGATCATGAATACCTATTGCTACTTTTTTCCTGTCCCTTCCAATTACCCAGTGTAGGTGTTCCTGGAATTCCATGATATTACGAAGTTGATTATCATCAATTTTAACATTTTTTATCATACAACATGCAACATATGGTCTTATATTTTCAAGTTCACTATCCACTGTTATTGTTGTGTCTGTTTTTTTAACATCATATTCAGGTATTCCTTTTTCTAGTTCAAGGTATCCTTTTAGTGAACGTACAATTCCTTCTACACTGTAGTAGTCTGGTCTATTTGGAAAAAATTCTGCTTTTACTTCCACATCATCATATGATTCAACATCACTTGATATCATTGGAAGTATGTTTATAAGTTCATCTTTTGGTAATTCTTCACCTAATTGTTCGAATAATTCTTCATATGTAAAATTGATTACAGGCATTTTATTATCATTCCTTTTTGTTTTTTCCTTGTTTTGTAAATAATATTTTGTTATATTAAAAAAAAGTTTTAATTAAAAAAATTTTTTAATTATTTTTTTATTATAGAGCTAGTACTATCATAAAGAATATTGATTCTATTGAAAAGTGTAGTGCTCTGTGTTGTAATGGAGTTAATTTTAAGTTATAGAAGTTATGATATAAATCAATTATTAAGTGTATTGTTGCTGCAAGTACTCCTATTGTTATTGATTGGAATACTAGTGATAATACTATTAAGTGGAATATTGCTTCTAAAACTTCATGAACTATCCATGCTACGAATGGTGATTGCACTATATTATATACAATTTCACCAAATATTATGTAAAAGTCTGATAGTGTATGCCATAATACTCCATGAATAATATCAGAACATGCTAGTACAATTGCTATATAAAACCATTCTATGTTCATTAGTTTCACCAAATAATATTTTTTTTTACTTACAAGAAATAAATATTATTCTTATATTTTATTTATATATTCAGTAATATATTATATTTGTTTAAATGGTACTTTTTTGTTATAATTAATTATATATAACATTGTGAATAATATATATAGAAAGTAATTCATAAATATATAATGAAAATAAGTAGATTATAAATAAATAAAATTATACTAAAATACTAACTTTAATTATATCTTTGGAGGTAAATAATATGAAACCACCATGTGAAATAGTAGTATGGTATGTAATACCATCAATACGTTCAAAACTTGCAAAAGAATTATTAAACCTTGGAATGAAACAAAAAGATATCTCAGAACTACTAGATATAACACAACCTGCAGTATCACAATATATTAGTGATAAAAGAGGGCATGAACTAGATTTTGATCCTGTTGTAGAACAATATATAAAAAATATGGCAAGAGACATAAAAAATGGGGAATTAGAACCAATAGATTTAATACCAAGATTCTGTCACATATGTAAAACAATAAAAACAAAGGAAATTCTCTGTCAAATACATAAAGAAAAGGTTAATATTCCACAATCATGTAGTGTGTGTATGGGAAGTGAATCATCAGATGGATGTGGATTCATATAGACATATACACTTTTTTTCTATTTTTACTTGTAGAAAATATATTTCTACAATAATTTTTAAAATTTAATTGTTGTAAAATCATATTTTTGAAATTTTTTGATACATAACTTTTTATAATACTTTTAAAATATAACAATTGTTAAAAAATATTAATATAAATAATATACAAACATATAATACATGAAAAATTATTTTAATATAGAAGAGATAGAAAAAATACTTACTAACAATGAACTTCTATCAGGAAACTTTGGATTAGAAAAGGAAGGTCTTAGAGTAACAAAAGATGGAAATCTATCCTTAACACCACATCCAGAAGTCTTTGGAGATAAACTTAAAAATCCATATATAACAACAGATTTCTCAGAAAGTCAGATAGAAATAGTAACACCATCATTCAATACATTAAATGAAGTATATCAATTTCTGTCATTTATAAGTGATTTAGTAAACATAAATATTCCAGATAATGAATATATATGGAATCAATCACTACCCTGTATCATACCAGATGACTCTAAAATACCCATAGCCAAATATTCAAAAGAAGGTAAGGATGCATATGAATATAGAAAAAATCTATCAAAAAAATATGGAAGAAAACTACAGTTAATATCAGGAATTCATTATAACTTCTCATTTGATGAAAAAGTCATAGAAAAATTATATAAAAATATATCCCATGATCTTTCATATAAAAACTTTAAAAATCAGCTCTATCTTAAAATAGTAAGAAACTACCTTCGATATAAATGGCTAATAATATATCTAACAGGAACATCTATTGCATGTCATGAAACATTTATAGAAAAATGTTACAATCTAATGAATAAAAAAGATAACTATGATAGTTATTATGGTACTAAGGCTGTATCATATAGAAATGCATCATGTGGATATAAAAATAAAACACCCCTCTATCCTAGATACACATCAGTAGATGAGTTTATAAGAGATGTTAAAGATTTTATTAATAAAGGTTTATTATCTGAATCAAAGGAATTATACACCCAGATACGTTTAAAACCACATGATAGAAATAACTTTTTAAAATCATTAAAAGAGGATGGAATTCAATATATTGAAATAAGGACTATTGATATAAATCCATTTGATAAATGTGGAATATCTATGGAGGATATGGAATTTATACACATATTCCTACTGTACTTGTTACTTAAAGAAGAATCCACTTATGATAAATGGCAGGAAGAAAGTTTAATAAACGAGGAAAACACTGCAGAAAATGCATTTAATACTAATTTAAAACTATTAAATGATGGGTGTGAAGTATCACTAAAGAATTGGGCTTTTAATATAATTAATGAAATTAAACAAATAAACACTAGACTAGATTTAGGTAAGGATGAAATTATACATACTATGCAAGAGAGAATAGAAAATCCTAAAAAAACACATGCATATAAATTAAGAAATATTATTAAAAACAAGGGATATATTAACAGTCAACTATCAATTGCCAAAAACAATAAACAAACAAGTGAAGATATTTTTAACATGGAACATATTATGAAAAATGAGAAACTCCTCAAATATTATAATGATGCCATAGAAAAAGTGTAAACTTCCATCTTAAATCCTCTTAGATTTAGATATAAAACTTAATAAAATAGGATATTAACTAAAAAGATGTAAAAAGGAGATTAAATTAAATCTATTTCATCCCATTTAACATCATTATCTTCTGTTAAGTATTCTTCATCACAATGAACCTTTTCTACTTTTCCAATAAATAATTCATGACTTCCAGGTTGTATTGAATCAACAACACTACATTCAATATTTACTGGACAATCTGTAAGTATTGGTGCATCAATTATATCTGCATCAGTTGTGTTAATGGATGCTAATTTATCTTCATCACGTCCAGATACAGTTCCAAGGTACATGTATTTCTCACTAAATTCCTTTGTAGGTATATTTACAACGAATTTTCCAGTATCCTTTACCATATCATATGAAAATCTTGAAGGTATAATTCCAATCATTACCATTACAGGATCGATACTTGCTACACTTGCAACTCCAACTGCTAATGCATTATCATGTCCATCTTTACGGCATGATACAATAGTGTTTGGCATGGGTTTTATTCTTGCTTTTGTTTTATCTGCTTCTTTTTTCATTTGATTATCTCCAATATTATAATAAATCTATTTTTTCCCAATTAACAGATTTCTCTTTTGTTAGATATTTATCATCACAATGAACCTTCTCAACCTTTCCAATGAATAAATCATGACTTCCAGGACTATACACATCTATAAGACTACATTCATAGTTTATAGGACAATCTGTAAGTATTGGTGCATTAATTACATCTGCATCAGTTGTATTGATTGATGTTAATTTATCTTCATCATATCCTGAAACACTTCCCAAGTAGTCAAATTCTCTTTTAAAGTCTTTTGTTGGTAGATTTACAACGAAGTTTTTAGTTTCTTTAATAATCTCATGTGAATATCTTGAAGGTCTTATTGCTACCATTATCATAAGAGGATCTGTTGCAATATTTGAAATAAATCCTATTGCCAATGCATTATCATGTCCATCTTTACTTCTACATGATATAATTGCATTAGGCATTGGTCTTATCCAATTTGAATCATCTACATCAATTTTCATCTATTCATCTCCAATTTTCTTTCTTTCAAATATTTATTTTGGGTTTTTTTTGAGTAGTTATTTAATGATTATAATTTAGATTATATTAAATTTATTGTATGTTTGATTGTAATTAATATCAATATATAGTGATACATATTTTTTTCATTAAAAAAAATAATTTCATAAAAATATGTGAATTAATAAGGCTAACTACATATTATTAAAAAATAATATATTATATATAATAAAAAAATAGGAGCATTAAATCTATGAAAGTGGTCATACTTGCTGGAGGCTTTGGAACTAGAATTTCTGAAGAATCCTATTTAAAACCTAAACCAATGATTGAAATAGGGGAAAAACCAATTTTATGGCATATAATGAAAATATATTCCTACTATGGATATAATGAATTTATAATATGTCTTGGATATAAATCCCACATGATTAAAGAATTTTTCGCAGATTACTATCTTCACACATCTGATGTAACATTTGACTTATCAAAAAATGAAATGGAAGTACATAACAATTATTCAGAACCATGGAAAGTTACTTTAGTAGATACAGGTCTTAACACTATGACTGGTGGACGTATTAAAAGAATTAAAGATTATTTGCCAGATGATGAACCATTCATGTTAACATATGGTGATGGGGTGTCTGATGTTAATTTAAATAAATTATACAATTTCCATAAGAAAAATAAAAAACTTGCAACAATAACAGCAGTGAATCTTGCAGGACGATTTGGTGTACTAAAAATAGATGAAACTGAAACAATAAATAAATTCTCAGAAAAAACAAAAGAAGATGGTGGATGGATTAATGGTGGATTCATGATACTTGAAAAAGAAGCTATTGATTATATTACAGATGATACAACAGTTTTTGAAAAGGATCCACTTGAAAACTTAGCAACAAATGGTCAGTTAATGGCATATAAGCATCATGGATTCTGGAAATGTATGGATACAAAAAGAGATCATGATGCTTTAGAAAAATTATGGCAAGAAGATAATGCACCATGGTATTTATGGAAATAAAGTGTATAGTTGATAAATTATGGATAAATTCTTTAAAAATAAAAATATTTTACTAACAGGACATACAGGCTTTAAGGGTTCATGGTTAACAAGTATATTAGTTAAATATGGTGCTAATGTAACAGGATACTCATTAAATCCACCATCTAATCCTAATTTATACGAATTATTAGATTTAGATAATGATATAAATTCAGTTATAGGTGATATAAGGGATTTAAACATGTTAAAAACCATATTTTATGATACTAATCCTTCCATTGTAATTCATATGGCAGCACAACCAATTGTAAGAGAAAGCTATAAAAATCCATTATATACCTACCAAACAAATGTAATGGGTACTGTAAATATATGTGAATGTATTAGAGAATCAAATGTTAAATCATTTCTAAATGTAACAACAGATAAAGTATATGAAAATACTGGAAAAAATGAGGGATACTCAGAATATGAAAAACTTGATGGATATGATCCATATTCAAATAGTAAATCATGCTCTGAAATAATAACACATTCTTATAATAATTCATTCTTTAAAGAAAAAAACATCAATACTTCAACAGCAAGAGCAGGAAATGTTATTGGTGGTGGAGACTTTGCAAAGGATAGAATAGTACCAGACTGTGTAAGAGCATGTATTAATAATGAAGATATTATTATAAGAAATCCAAATTCAATTAGACCTTATCAACATGTTTTAGAACCATTGTACATGTACTTAACAATAATAAAAAAACAATATGAAAATAGTGAATATGCAGGTTACTACAATGTTGGACCAGATGATGAAGACTGTATTACAACAAAAACTTTAGTGGATATATTTTGTAGCCACTACAATAAAATCACAAACAACAACATAAAATGGATAAATAAGAGTGATAATGGTCCACATGAGGCAACCTTCTTAAAACTTAACAACCAGAAAATAAAGGATGTCTTTGGTTGGAGGCCAACATGGAATATTAAAGAAGCTATTGAAAAAACAGTTGAATGGACAAATGCCTATATTAACAATGAAGATATGAAAGAATACACCAGTAATCAAATAGATGAATATCAAAGGAGGAATCATTATATTTAAAAATAAGACAGAGAAAGAAGCAAGAGAAGAAATATTACAGTTAGTAAGGGAATATGCTGATAAATATCATAAACCTGTAGAGTATCATAGGGGAGATAAGATTTCATATGCTTCTAGAGTATATGGCTGTGAAGAAATGGTGAATTTAGTGGATAGCTCCCTTGAATTCTGGTTAACATCAGGAAGATATACTGATTCTTTTGAAAAAAAATTAGCTAAATATCTTAATATCAAGTATTGTTCATTTGTAAATTCAGGATCATCTGCTAATTTACTAGCTTTTATGGCATTAACATCCCCACTTCTTGAAGATAGACAAATACTTCCTGGAGATGAAGTAATAACAGTAGCAGCAGGATTTCCAACAACTGTTGCTCCAATAATACAGTATGGTGCAGTACCAGTATTTATTGATGTTACAATTCCACAGTATAATATAGATGTTAATCAACTAGAAGATGCCTTATCTGATAAAACAAAAGCTTTAATAATAGCCCATACTCTTGGTAATCCATTTAATCTAGAATACATAACTAAGTTTTGTAAAGAACATGATTTATGGTTAATAGAAGATAATTGTGATGCATTGGGAAGTAAATATGTAATTGATAATGAAGAAAAATTCACTGGAACAATAGGTGATATAGGTACAAGTAGTTTTTATCCACCACATCATATGACAACAGGGGAAGGTGGAGCAGTATATACTAATAATCCTCTACTTAACAGAATCATACGTTCACTACGTGATTGGGGTAGAGATTGTCAGTGTAGTTCTGGAGAAGATAATTTTTGTGGTAATAGATTTACACAAAAATATGGTAAATTACCTGTAGGCTATGATCATAAATATGTTTACTCCCATTTTGGATATAATTTAAAGGCAACAGATATGCAAGCAGCAGTAGGTTGTGCACAGATAGATAAATTCCCATCTTTTGTTGAAAAAAGAAAGAAAAACTTCAACAGAATAAAAGATGGACTACAGGGTCTTGAAGATAAATTAATACTACCTGAAGCAGAACCAAATAGTGATCCTTCATGGTTTGGTTTTTTAATTACAACAAAAGAAAATAATAGAAATAGAATAGTACAGTATTTAGAAGATAATAATATTCAAACAAGAATGTTATTTGCAGGAAATATTATTAAACATCCATGTTTTGATCAAATAAGAGATAGTAATAAGTACAGAGTAGTTGGAGACTTAGAAAATACTGATAAAATTATGAATAATACATTTTGGATAGGTGTATATCCTGGTATGACTAATGAAAAAATTGATTATATGATTGAAAAAATAAGAGAAGCTGTTGAATAATAAATTCATAAATTTAAGTGATTGTCATGAACACTACAGAAGAAAAAATGGTTGAAATACTAAAAATACTAAAAAAAGACTATGGTGTAATAGCAGTAAAATCAGAGTTTGAAACAGAAGGCTCTAGAAAAAATGAATTAACAAAATTACGTGATATTATTTCTAAAGCAGGACTCAAAATGTACATTAAAATTGGTGGATGTGAAGCTGTAAGAGATTTGGATGATTGTAAAATATTAGGTGCAGATGGTATAATGGCCCCAATGATTGAAACACCATTTGCAGCATCAAAATTTAGAAAAGCATTTAATAAAGTATTTCCATCTAAAGATGATGGAGTAATTGATAGAATAATAAATCTTGAAACAATAACAGCATATGAAAATATGGATAATATTTTTAGGGAAAATAGTGATTTTCTAGATACTGTTGTTATAGGAAGAAGTGATTTTTCAAGTTCATGTTCCATTCCAAAGAGTGAAATTAATGGTCAGAAAATGTTTGAATATTGTAAAACAATAATTGATAAATCAAATGATTATGGATTTAACTCAGCATTTGGTGGAACATTATCAGTAAATAGTATTGATTTTATAAAGAAATTAGAGGATTCAATTGATAGAATAGAAACAAGAAAAATAGTATTTGATATTGAAAAACTTGATGGTAATTATGCTAATGCAATAGATACAGCAATAACATTTGAATATCTTTATCTTAAAAATAAATTAAATTATTATCAATCAGTAGTAGATGAAGATAAAGCAAGATGTGACGAACTTAAAAATAGGGTAAATGTTGAATTATAGACGTGATTATATGAGTAAAGTTATTACCTTTGGAGAAATAATGTTAAGATTATCACCACCAGGATATAATAGATTTATACAAGCAAATAGTTTTGATATTAATTATGGTGGAAGTGAGGCAAATGTATCATTTTCTCTAGCAAATTATAATATTGAAACTGAATTTGTTACAAAACTTCCAGATAATGAAATGGGAAGAGCCACATTTAATAAGCTTAGACAATATGGTGTAGGTATAAACCATATAGTTTATGGTGGAAGACGTTTAGGTATTTATTATATGGAAAAAGGTGCAAGTCAGAGACCTTCAAAGGTAATTTATGATAGGGCTTTTTCTTCAATATCTGAGGCAGAATCTTGTGATTTTGATTGGGAAACCATATTTGAAGATGCTTCATGGTTTCATTTTTCAGGTATAACTCCTGCATTATCTGATAACTTGGCAGAAATTACATTAGAGGCATGTATTGTTGCAAAAAGTATGGGTATTACAATTAGTTGTGACTTAAATTATAGATCTAAATTATGGACACAAGAAAAAGCAAACAAAGTAATGACAAAACTCATTAAATATGTTGATGTTTGTATTGCAAATGAAGAAGATATAGAAAAGGTATTTGATATTAAAGCTTCTGATTCTGATGTGGATAGGGGAATATTAAATTATGAATCATATAAGGAAGTTGCAAGAGAGATTCATGAAAGATTTGGATGTAAATATATTGCATGTACTCTTAGAACATCCATATCAGCAAGTGATAATAAATGGACATCATTAATATACTATGGGAATAAATGTTATCAATCTAAGGAGTATTCTATTCATATAACAGATAGGGTTGGTGGAGGAGATAGTTTTGTTGCAGGACTTATATATGGATTTATGAAAAATATGAACATTGATAAAACTATGGAATTTGCAACAGCAGCAAGTTGTCTTAAACAAACAATAGAAGGAGACTTCAATTTAGTTACAGAGGAAGAAGTTAATTTACTTGCAAATGGTAATGCTTCTGGACGAGTTCAACGATAATACATAAAAATAATTTAATTCAAGGAGACAATATAATGAAAATAAGAGTAGCAGATTATATAGCAGAATTTTTAGCTGAAAACAACATAGATACATTATTTACAGTTGTAGGTGGAGGTGCAATGCATCTTAATGATGGATTTGGTCATAATGAAGATATTAAATGTATCTATAATCATCATGAACAAGCATGTGCAATAGCAGCAGAAGGTTATTATAGAATGTCAAATAAACTACCTGCTGTGTGTGTAACAACAGGACCTGGGGGAACAAATGCACTAACTGGAGTACTTGGAGCATATCTTGATTCAATACCAATGCTTGTAATATCAGGACAAGTAAAATATGAAATGACAGTAGATAGTACAGGGCTAGATCTTAGACAACTAGGGGATCAAGAATGGAATATTGTCTCAACAGTAGATTCAATGACAAAATATGCACATATGATAAAAAATCCTAATGAAATAAAATATGTTCTTCAAAAAGCATTATATCTTGCTACTTCTGGAAGACCAGGACCATGTTGGATAGATGTTCCATTAGATATTCAGGGAGCTATTATTGATACTGATGATTTAATAGAATTTAATGAAGATGAATTGGATATAGATTTAGGTGTTAAAGTAACAAAAGATACAATTGAAACTGTTATTTCCAAACTTAAATCTGCTAAAAGACCAGTTATTTATGCTGGTAGTGCTATTAGAACAAATAATGCACATGATGAATTTTTAAAACTTGTAAATAAATTACAAATACCTGTTGTAAATGCATGGAATGCTACAGATTCACTTGAATATGATAATAAATTAACAGTAGGTTGTGGTGGATCATTTGGAGATAGACCAGCAAACTTCGCTGTACAAAATAGTGATTTAATACTATCCTTAGGTTGTAGATTAAGTACTAGACAAGTTTCATTTGCATATGATAAATGGGCATATGATGCATATAAGATAATGGTGGAAATTGATAAGGCTGAAATAGAAAAACCAACAATTAATATAGATATGCCAATACAATCAGATATTGGTGATTTCCTAGAAATATTTAATAAGGTACTTGATGAAGAGTATATGGGCTATGAATTTAATTACAATCAATGGGTAGATAAATGTAATGAGTGGAAAAATAAGTATCCTGTATGTGATAAATTAAAATACCAACAAAAAAGTCCTATAAATGTATATGCATTTCTAGATACATTATCTTCAAATATGATGGAATATGAGAAGATCGTGGTTGCTAATGGTTCAGCATGTGCATGTATTCATGGATATAAACTTAAAAAAGGACAAAGATTGGTTGTAAATTCTGGTGTTGCTTCAATGGGATATGACCTGCCTGCTGCTTGTGGTGCATGTTTTGGAATTGGTAAAAAACGTCTTGTATGTGTAAGTGGAGATGGAAGTATTCAAATGAATCTCCAAGAATTACAAACAATAGTGCATCATAAACTACCTATTAAATTATTTGTAATAAATAACAATGGATATCAGTCAATAAGAATAACACAAAGATCATTCTTTGAAAGACCATTTGTTGGAATTGGTGGAGATAGTGGTGATGTAAGCTTCCCACAAATGAAAAAAATAGCTAATGCTTATTCTATTCCATATTATTCATGTAATGATATTAGTAAGTTAGATGAAACTGTTAATAAAACATTAAATCATGATGGATATGTGATGTGTGAAATATTTGTAGATACAAAACAGGAATTTGAACCAAAATCTGCATCTAAAAAGCTTCCAGATGGAAAGATGGTTTCAGCACCACTTGAAGATATGAAACCATTCCTACCAAGAGATGAACTTGAAGAAAATATGATTATTAAGAAGTAAGTATGTACTTAAATTGTTGTGGTATTTATGAGGTATATAATTACTGGTGCTACTGGTATGATTGCCATTAGTATTATGAATCTTTTAAAGGAAAATAATGAAATATATGCAATAGTAAGGCCTGGTTCTTCAAAAATCAAGAATATTCCCGTGGATTCTAATATTCATGTTATTGAATGTGATGTAAGTGATTTATGTAATGTATCTCTTCCAGATTCTGATGTATTATTTCATCTTGCATGGAAGGGGACTATTGATGGACGTGATGATTCATATACTCAGCTTGATAATGTTAAATATACATTAGATGCATGTAAACTTGCAAAAAAATCTAATTGTAGTGTATTTGTTGGTGCAGGTTCACAAGCAGAGTATGGATTAAAAGAAGAAGCATTAAATGGAAATATGTCAGTAGATCCAGTAACAGGGTATGGTGTATGTAAGTATACTGCAGGTAAATTAAGTAGAATATTTGCACAAAACATGGGACTACGGCATATTTGGGTTAGAATACTTAGTGTTTATGGTCCAGGAGATAATAAAAAAACACTCATATCTTCATGTATTGATAGTATTCTTAATAATAAACCATTTGACACAACAGAAGGAAATCAAATGTGGGATTACATATATTCTGAGGACTGTGCAAGGGCATTTATTAAAGTAGCAACAAGTGGTGTTGATGGTAAAGTTTATACCATTGGTTCTGGAAAAATTAGGCCTTTAAGAGAGTATATTGAAATTATACGTGATAATATTAATCCGGATTTTAATGTTGGATTTGGAAGACGTGCTTATAATAAAAATCAGGTCATGTATCTTAAGGCAGATATTAGTGAACTTGTTAATGATACTGGATTTGTACCTCAAATAACATTTGAGGAAGGTATTAAAAGAACAATTAAATGGTTTAGAAGAAATAATTAATTACGTGTTTAGGTGAGTTCTATGATTGAAGAAAAGATGGAAATAATATTAATCACATATAATCGAAGTAAGTACTTGGATAATACTTTAAATCAATTTTTAAATAGTCCATTTAAGAATTGTAAATTCACAGTACTTGATAATTGTTCACCAGATAATACTCCAGAGATATGTGCTAAGTATGAAAAATTATTTCCAAATATGCATATAGTAAGACATTCAACTAATATTGGTGGTAATGCTAATATTCTTCGTGCTGTTGAAACTTCAGAGTCAAAATATACCTGGATTTTGGGTGATGATGATAACTATGATTTTTCAACTGTTGATGATGTGATAGATGCAGTAGTTTCTGATAAGTATGATTTTATTTATGTGACCTCATGTTTATTACCAACAAATAAGAAAAATCCCTCTGATAAATCATTGAATGATATTTTAGAAGAAGAAAATAATATAACTAGTACTAATAAGACTTCATCTAGAGAAATTCATGTTAGGGAATTAATTGATATTATGAAGGGTAAATATTTCATGGACATGGCATTTATTTCAGCATATATTTTTAGAACTGATAGTTATGATTCTAATACTCTTATTCAAGCATATGATAATGTTCCAAATTTCTTTCCACAATTTGCATTTATTTCAAAATCTGTGGATGAGAATTATTATGTTTATAAGTCAAAGAATGATATTATAATTCAGGGGGATAATCCTGATACTGATAGTGAGCATACATATACCTTTACTAAGTTTTATGATGGATGGTTAAATTCTGCACTAATGCTTAAGGATGATAATATACGACGTATCTGTTATCAAAATTTAGATAATCATTCTCTTACAACAAATTATTATATTATAGTGGTACTTGTTGCTATTATGGTTGATAAGGCAACAGGTCGTCCTAATATTAAAAATAATGTTTTATCATTAATTTCAGTTTTATATAAGTTAACAGGGTGGATTAAGGGATTTTTAATATCCATACTAATATTACTTGTATATGTAGTTCCAAGTGGTATTTATGCAAGATTATATAAGCCTGTTTATGAAAAACAACAGGAAAGACTAGGTAAAAATTAGTGTTTTTATATATTAGGGGTTTATTTAAAATAACTTGTTAAATAGAATTATATATTAATAATAAATGGAGATAATTATAATGGAAAAATTTAAATTTAATGAAACTTCAATTGATGGAGTGTATATTATTGAACCTACAGTTTTTGGAGATAATCGTGGATACTTCATGGAAACATATCAGAAGGAAGTATTTAGTAGGGCTGGAATATCTTCAGAATTTGTTCAAGATAATCAGTCTAAATCTAAAAAGGGTGTTCTTAGAGGATTACATTTTCAACGTACACAGCCTCAGGGAAAACTTGTTCGTGTTATAAAAGGGGAAGTTTTTGATGTTGCTGTTGATTTAAGAAGTAATTCAAGTACATATGGTAAGTGGGTTGGTGTTATTTTATCTAGTGAAAATAAGAAACAATTCTACATACCTGAGGGTTTTGCTCATGGATTTTTGGTTTTATCTGATGAAGCAGAGTTTACATATAAATGTACTGATTATTATAAGGCTGATGATGAAGATGGAATTAAGTGGGATGATGAAACTATTGGTATTAAGTGGCCTTTAGATGATGTTGATGAGATTATATTATCTGATAAGGATAAGTTATGGAAGTCTTTAGAAGAAACTAATGTTGATTTCTAATTTCTTCTATTTTTTTAGTAAACTTTTTTTTTATTTTGTTATTCAATGATTTTTTTTAGGTGATTATATGAAAGTTGTAGGAATTGTAGGTAGTCCAAGAAGTAATGGTAATACAGAATATCTTGTTAGAAATACATTAGATGAAATAAGTAAAAATGGAATTGAAGTAGAACTTATTACTTTATGTGATAAGAAAATTGATTATTGTACTGGATGTGACTATTGTAAGAAAAATAACAAGTGTCATATAGATGATGATATGGTTTTATTAACATCTAAAGTAAAAGAAGCCGATGGTATAATCATGAGTAGTCCAGTTTATTTTGGAGACATGACAGGACTTGCAAAATCATTTATTGACAGACTACGTCCACTACGAAATATACATGCATTTAAATATAAGGTGTGTGGAGCACTAAGTTGTGGAGGTTTCCGTAATGGAGGACAAGAAAGTACTATAGCATCAATTCATGACTTTTTTTTAATACAAGGTGCAATAATAGTAGGAGATGATAGACCTACAGCACATTATGGTTGTACAGGGGTGGGTGATACAAAAAAAGATACTGTTGGATACGATACTTCAATATATTTAGCACATAGGATGTGTGATGTTCTTAAAAAAATAAATAATAAATAATTAATATTTTCTAATATAATTTCAATTTTACTTTAAAATATAAAAATAATGTTTAATATATATAGTAACAGAATTTTAAAAATATTAAATTAATAAAAACACAACACAGGACACGAAGAAAATGAACAAAGAAGACATACCACCAATAACATCAAGTATATATATTGTTTTATCCTGTTACAATGAAGAAGAAACACTTGAAGAAGTAACAACAGAACTTGTTAAACGTGGATTTAAGGTTTTAATTATAGATGATGGATCAGTAGACAGTAGTCCAGAGATAGCAAAGAAATTAGTTGATAAATTCTCACCCATGGTATATCTCTACAGACATACTATTAATGTTGGATTAGGGGGAGCTATTAAAACTGGAATAAAAGCAGCCCTAAGTAAAAATGCTGATATAATAATTACATTTGATGCAGATGGACAACATAATCCAGATGACTTGTATAATATGTATCCACCTCTACAAGATGGAAGTGCAGATGTTGTTATAGCTTCAAGGGATTTTAATGACATGCCAAAGGGTAGACGTTTTGGAAATACTGTTATGAACTATATAACATATATATTTCAGGGAAAAATGGTTACTGATTCACAATCAGGTCTTAGAGCATTTACAAATGAAGCAGCACGTAAATTAAATCTAAAATCTCCACAATATGGTGTATCATCTGAAATTATTGGTGAAATAAAAAGACGTAATTTAAGATTAAAAGAAGTACCAATGACTACAATATATGATAAAAGAACAATAGAAAAGGGTACAAATACAATTGTAGGATTAAAAATTATATTAGAATTTCTTAATGAAACATTCAAATAATAGGGGAGATTTACAATGGAATTATATCAAATAATAATTATTGTAGTTAGTGTTGCTGTTATTTTATTGGTAAGTAAACGTTTTCGTAACGATACACTTAGTATAGGAACATATATTGAATGGTTGGTTATATGGATTTTAGTTATATTAGCAGCATTATTTCCACAGATAAGTATAAATTTAGCATCATTTGCTGGACTTGGAAGGGGATTAGATGCATTGTATATACTTTCTATAATAATTCTATTCTACCTTTTATTCAAATTATACAATAAAATAGAAGATCAGAAAAAGCGTATAAATAAATTAGTTAGTGAATTAGCACTAGATAATGAAAATAAAAAATAAGAATTTTAAATATTAATATCCACCCCTAATTTTTTTTTATGAAAAAACTATTTTTCATTTATTAGCTTATTAATTATACCTAATTTTAATATAATAATAAGCATATATATTTATAAAGATATTGAATTTTAATAAAATATTTTATTTTAAATTAATAAAATCTCAAATTCAAACAGATAATCTAAAATGGAGGAATTAATAATGTTTCCAGGTGGAAAAATAAATCCTAAACAATTAAAACAAATGGAAAGAACAATGAAAAAAATGGGAATGAACATGAAGGAGCTCAAAGGAGTTGAAGAAGTAGTAATTGTTCTTAAAGATAAAGAACTTGTTATAAAAGATGCTGAAGTAAGTATGATGAATGCAATGGGTCAAAAAACTTATCAAGTAACAGGTAAAGCTGAAGAAAGAATAAAAGGAAGTGGAGATAGTTCTGCTAGTGAAGAAAAAGCTGAAATATCCGATGATGATATAGAATTAGTAGCATCACAAACTGGAAAATCAAAATCTGAAGCTCAAAAAGTTCTTGAAGAAACTAATGGTGACTTAGCAGAAGCAATTATGAGGTTATCATAAAATGACAAAGATTGTCCACATTTCTGATTTACACACTGGTTATGCTCAATTTAGAGAAGATCTTCTACTTCAAACAATCGATGAAATAAACAAAATACAACCATCAGCCGTAGTAATATCTGGAGATTTAACTGATCAAGGATTTTATAGGGAATTTATAGAAGCAAAGGAATATATAGACTTAATACAACCGAAAACATTGATAGTTCCTGGAAACCATGATGCACGAAACATTGGTGACACAGTATTTGAGGAATTATTCGGTAAAAGATACAGTGTACTTGAATTAAAAGAAGAAGCAATAAAAATAATTGGTTTGGATAGTAGTGAACCAGATTTAGGACATGGAAAGATTGGTAGATTACAAAAAAAGTTTATGGAAGATGAAATAGCTGATGCAAAAGAAAAAGGATTATTTATCATAATAGTACTACATCATCATATAATATCAATACCAAATACTGGTAGGGAAAGAAATATTTTAAGTGATGCAGGAGATATCTTACTAACAATATTAGAAAACAATGTAAACTTAGTATTATCAGGACATAAACATGTACCACATGCTTGGAAGATGAATAATACACTATTTGCAACTGCAGGAACAGTTTCATCTATGAAGTTACGTGGAAATACATGTCCATCATACAATGTAATTGATATTAATAATCAGTATATTGAAATAATGTTACATAATTCTAATGGAACAATAAAACCATTAAGACATCCATAACACTAATTCCATATAATTTAAAAAAGTAAATATATCAAAAATAATATAAATATATTAATAAATAAATTAGAAAATTTTAAAATAAATAGAATAAAAAAAGGTGATCTTTTGAAAATAATTGTTGATGGGTCTAATGTAGCATATTATGGACAGCAACCCAACGAAGAAACAGGAAAGGTAACTCCAAGTTTAAAAACTCTTAAAGTTGCTATAAATACTCTTAAAAAACTAGGACATGAACCAATTGTTCTATCTGATGCACCATTACGACATGAAATTGATGATAAAGATGGCTTTAATGAAATGATCCAAAATGAAGAGGTGTTTCCAGTACCTGCAGGTACAATAGCAGATCATTATATATTAAACCTAGCTTATGAGAAAGATGCTAAAATATTATCAAATGACTTCTTTAGAGATTATCAGGATGAATTTCAAGATATTAACAGTAGACGTCTACCATACAGAGTTAAAAATGGTAGATTTCAAATAGGTAAACCAGCACCTCCTAAGAAAGTAAAAAACATACTACAAAAAATCTGCTCAAATTCATTAAATGAATTTGAAAGAAGGGGTTTTGATGTATATAAATCTAAGAAAAATAGAAAATTTTCAGGATTATCTGTAGCTCAAGAGGCAATAAACAGGGTAAGTAAAGAGGATGAAAATGCAATAGATTCAAAACTAGAAAATATCTTCCTTAAAGTACCAATATTAAATAAGATGGTAAGCTTAGTAGATGAAGATATAGATGAATCAGATTTTCTCATATTTGTACTTGTAAATCCTAAAGATTACAAGGAAGCAGTACGTAATGCAGGAACAATAGCAGTTACTGTACGTAACAAATTAAACTTAGATCATTCCCCACTAGTAGCAGTACGTAATGATCTATTTACAAGACCGGGAACATTTGAATTGAATATAATATATTCTGATGAAATTCTTGAAGAATCACCATATAATGTGGATATAATAATAAATGATACAGATTACTCATTTATTAAACATAATTCAAGAAATATTGCAAGTACACTTGCAGCAAGACTTGGAACATGGAAATTCCCAATTGTATCAGTAAAACCAAGTATGTTAATGGAAAAACCTGGACAATTTGAAATTTCTATAGAAAGAGGGGGTAGAAATTAGATGGCTTTAGATAGGATTCTAAAAAGCCTATTTTCACAACTTCTACATAAAAAAGTTGTTAGTATTGGAACAAAGTACTATGCAACTAATGACTTAGAAACAGAGTATGTTTCTTTAATAAACCTCACAAAAACAATGCTTGTAGAAATTAAACCTGCACAAATAAATGCTAAATCAATATTTCAAAATCTAGAAAGAGAAATAGACCAAAGAGATCTACCACTTAATAGGAAATTTATTGAAATTAAACCTGCTGAAAATGAAGTAAATGAATATGCACTTCTAAGTAATATTATCATGGGAAATGATAGATATCTTTATATTGAATTGTTTAGACCATCTCCTCTTATAGAAACATTTGCAAAAATGGTGGAAGTAGTTGATGGAAAGATCATTGAAAGAAGTAAAACAGAAATGGTTGCTCTTATGCCATCAAAAAAGGAAGGAATAAGATTAGCTATTAAAATGATATCTCTTGGAATGAAACAAGGGGTAAATGTACGTGGTTCAATAGGAATGACTGGAGCAGCATCTATTGAAAGGGCAATAGATATGAATGCTGCAATAGGAGAAGTTTCTGGAGTTGGATTTACAAAACTTGGTGGAGAATATGGAGTAATATTTGAAACTGTTCCAACTACTAAAAAAGTTGAATTGAAACCAGTACCAGCAGATAATTTCATGTACATTGATGCAAAAGATTCTACAGGATTTATTTCAAGATATGGAAAAGATAAACTTATAGAAATAATGAATGATATCAACTCATATATTGAAAATGAAAGTGATGGAAAAATAGAAGGATACCGTGTTGGTGGGGATGATTTAATAATTAATTATCCTGATAAATCAACAGCACTGAAAATAGGACTTGACTGTGCATGGTATGCTATGAATAATGGATTAAATCTAAGGGTAGGATTAGGAAATAGTAGACGTGAAGCTGCAGAAAATGCACATATTACTGATTCAATAAAAATAAGAGAAAATACTCCAGTTATAGTGTTTGACTTAGCAAATGGTAAATATGCATACTATATTCCAACAGAATTCACAAGATCTGCAATAACTTTCCTATCAAATCAAACTCTAACCTTAATTGGTATATTTATATTCATATTTATAGTAACTTTAATAGGATGGAATTTAAATATCATATGGCTAGGAATAGTAGCTATGATAGTTTCATTAATTATAGTGGCAATTAAAGACTAATGGGGAGGTAATAATTATGAATCCAAGTACTAATTCAAAGTTATTTCTTGTATTGGTAGTGGGTATTGTGGCAATGTTATGTGGATCTGTAGGAGCATCATTTATTCGTTTTGATGCACCAAACTTATCTATTGGAGAGTTATTTCAAGGTAATGAGGACAATCCTCTAAATGACTTAAATAATTCAACACTAAATCAGTCAAATCAAAGTCAATCATCTAATTCATATTCAAAGTATACATCATCACCATCACAACAAAGTACTTCTAAACAAGTATCTGTAAAACAACAAAATAAACAGAAAGCAACATCATCTAGTAATAATAATCAGAATACTAAACCATCTAAACCTAGTAGTGGTTCCACAGACAGTAATACTAATCAACATAACCCTTCTGTACATGAGAATGATAATGACTTAACAGCATAATATTTTGGAGAAGTAATATGAGGGAAAATAATTTAATAGTGTTAATAGTAGCAGTAATACTTGTAGGTGCTATTGTAGTGGGAGTATTTACTGGATCATCTCCATCAAATGATAATAACACAACCATAACTGATACAGTTAATATGACAAATAACACTACAAACATGACAAATGAAACAAATGCAACATCAACTACAGATGATACTATTCAATCATCAAATTCAAAGTCACAAAGTACTTCTAAACAAGCATCTGTAAAACAACAGAATAAACAGAAAACAACATCATCCAATAATAATCAGAATACTAAACCATCTAAACCTAGTGGTGGTTCCACAGACAGTAATACTAATCAACATAACCCTTCTGTACATGAGAATGATAATGACTTAACAGCATAAATATAATCTAAAGAATAAGAAAAATCGGAAAAATTAATTTATAACCACCCAATTTTAAACTTATTTTTTTATTAAATAATTTTTTTTAAGGGAGAAGAGAACTTATGAAAATTTTAGAAAATGGAATATGTTCCATTAGTAGTATAAAAGCTAGTGGATATAGAGAGGGCAAATATGGTGTAACAGTTTTGTACCATGAAAATTCAACAGCAGCTGCAGTATATACAACAAATAAGGTATATGCAGCTCCTATTGATATTACAAGAAAACATTTGGAAAATGGTAAGATTTCAGCAGTTATTGTAAATAGTGGTAATGCAAATTGTTATACTAAAGAAGATGGAATAAAAAAAGGATTGGAATTAGCAAGTCTTGTTGCTGATACATTAAATATTCCTGTTGAAGATGTTGCAGTAGCATCAACTGGTGTTATTGGTAGACAAATGCCAATGGATATTATTAAGCCTGTTGCAATTGAATCTCTAAAAAGATTGGATAATAGTAGAGAATGTGCAAATGATGCATGTAATGCTATATTAACTACTGATACTACTCCAAAGGAATGTGCTATTGAATCAACATTAGATGATGGAACAAAATTTAAGGTTGCAGGTATTTGTAAAGGTTCAGGAATGATAGCACCTAATATGGGTACTATGCTAGGATTTATTACAACAGACTTAGATGTTTCAAGGGATATTCTTCAAGAAGCTCTACTCAGTAGTGTTAAAAGATCATTTAACATGGTTGTAGTTGATGGTGATGAAAGTACTAACGACACAGTACTTGTTATGAGTACCAATGAAGTTAAAGGAGAGTATGATAATAACTTCCAAGAAGCACTTGATTATGTATGTATGAGTCTTGCTAAACAAATTGCAAAGGATGGAGAAGGAGCTTCTAAATTTATGGAAGTAGTATGTAATGGTGCAAAAAGTGAAGAAGATGCAATATGTGTTTCTAAAAGTGTTGTATCATCTAGTTTAGTTAAAACAGCACTTGCAGGGGCTGATCCTAATTGGGGTCGTATAATTTGTGCTATGGGTTATTCTGGTGTGGAATTTGATCCTGATTGTGTTTCTATTAGTATTGGCTCAGGTAGTGAGAATGTTGTTATTGTTGATAAGGGTAATATAACAACATATGCTAATCCTGAAATACTTGAGGCTGCAGAAGTTATAATGAATAAAAAAGAGGTTGTTATTAAATTGGATTTACATGATGGATGTTATAGTGCAACTGCATATGGTTGTGATTTAACATATGATTATGTAAAGATTAATGCTGAATACACCACATAAATAGTTAAATGGAGTTTAAATAATGGTTGATCAAGAACAATTCGATATTAGTAATGTTTTAATTGAAGCATTACCCTACATAAAAAAGTTTCATAATAAAAAAATCATGATTAAGTATGGTGGTCATGCAATGATTGATGAAAATGCTATGAGTTCCACAGCACGAGATACTGTACTTCTTAAATATGTTGGTATGCAACCTATTGTTGTTCATGGTGGAGGTCCAGAAATTTCCAGATCCATGGATAAAATGGGTAAAGAACCTAAATTTATTGGTGGTTTAAGAGTTACAGATAAAGAAACTATGGAGATTGTTAAAATGGTTTTGGTGGGTAAAATCAACACTGAAATTGTTTCTAAACTTGGATTCCATGGTGGAAAGAGTGTTGGTATTTCTGGTAAAGATAGTTATCTTGTTGAAGCATCAAGAAAAGGACTTACTAAGGTTAAACATGAGAATGGTGAAGTTTTAGAAGTTGATTTAGGTTATGTTGGTAAGATTGACAGGGTAAATAAACAACTTGTTGATGATTTAACTAACAACAATTATATACCTGTTATTTCACCTTTAGGAATTGATGATGATGGAAATACTCTTAATTTGAATGCTGATACTGTTGCAGGTTCTATTGCATCTGAGGTTAATGCTGAAAAGCTTATTGTACTTACTGATGTTCCTGGTATTTTAACAGATCCTGATGATCCTGAGAGTATGATTAGACGTATTCGTACTGATGAATTGAAGGAACTTATTAAGGATGGTATTATTACTGGAGGTATGATTCCTAAGGTAGAAACTTGTATTAATGCTGTTGAAAATGGTGTTAAAACTGCTCATATTCTTGATGGTAGACTTAATCATTCTATTTTATTAGAAATCTTCACAAAACATGGAATAGGTACAATGGTACGTGAATAATAATGTATCTCTTTTTTTAATTATTTTTTCAAGTGTTTATATGAAATCAGTTAAATTATCAAATAGTGAAATTAAATCTTTTATGGAAAAAACCAGTACATTTCATCATTTAAATCCAAAACAATATGAGAGTATTCGTATTAAAGATGGTGATGTTTTTTTTGTTTTATATAATTCTGGTAAACTTGTTTATAATGATACAAGGGGATGTTTATCTATTTTAGATGATATTTTAGAAAAGAGGGATTATTTTAAAGAGAATTCATTTGGAAAAAATGAAAATTCTATTTATAATAATACTATTTCTATGAAGAAGTATCAGTATATTATAGGTTCTGATGAAACTGGTAAAGGTGAATGGTATGGACCATTAGTTGTGTGTGCTGTATGTACATCAAATGATGATATTTTAAAATTAAAAAGTATTGGTGTTAAGGATAGTAAGAAATTATCAACAAAGGAAATATTTTCATTATATGAAAAAATAGAAAAACTAAATATAACATATGAAGTAATAGTTCTAAAACCATTTAGCTACAATAAACTATACACTAAATTCACAAATGAAAACAAAAACCTCAATCATCTACTAGCACATCTTCATTATAAGGTAATAAATCAATTACTTACAAAAATTAACACAACTGATGTACTTGTAATTATTGATAAATTTGATTATAAGAAGATGAATCAGTATCTTGACATAAATCCAAAAATAGATGTAATACAAGAGACTAATGGAGAAAAATATATTCCAGTAGCAACAAGTAGTATCATTGCCAAGTATTATTATGAAAAAACATTAAAAGAAATAGAAGAAAGATATAATATTAATAGAAAGATAAAACCCAAAAACATAGAAAAAGATATAATAGATAAAGTTGCAAAAACACACTTTAAAAATATTAAACCATACACATAAAGAAAATGGTTTTTAGGAGTATAAAATATGAGTAAAATAGATGTTGCAATAATAGGTGCAAGTGGATATACTGGGGGAGAATTAGTTAGATTATTAACAAGACATCCAAGGGTAAATATTTCCACAGTAACAAGTAGAAAAAATAATGGTGAAGACCTATCATCTCTTCATCCAAATCTGCAGGATTTAGATTTAAAATTCACAAATCCTGATACTAAAGATATAGATGCAGATGTAGTATTTAGTGCACTACCACATGGTGTATCAATGAAATTAGTACCAGAATACTTGGATAATGGGGCTCGTGTCATTGATTTAAGTGGAGACTTTAGATTTAGTGATGTTTCTGTATATGAAAAATGGTATGGAATGAAACATGAACATCCAGATTTAAAAGCAGTATTTGGACTTCCAGAAATTAACAGAGATAAAATAAAAGATGCAACTTTAATAGCAAACCCTGGATGTTTCCCAACAGGAGCAATACTATCGAGTCTTCCAATAGTAGAAAATAAATTAGTAGATAGAATAATATTAGATAGTAAAAGTGGAGTAAGTGGTGCTGGAATATCACCAAATAACAACACACACTATCCTACATGTGCTGATAACATAAAACCATATGCAATAGCAAATCATAGGCACACACCAGAGATACGAGAACAATTAAGAAACTTTGGGACAGGCACTGTTAAAGTATCATTTACACCACATCTTGTACCAGTAATTCGTGGAATAATAACAACAAATCATAGTTTCCTACTTAAAAATGATGTTTCAGCTAGTGATGTTCATGATTTATACATGGATTATTATAAGAATGAACCATTTGTAAAAGTATTAAAAGATAACAACATACCTTTACTTGCTAGTGTAAGAGGATCTAATTACTGTCAAATAGGTGGTATTTCATTAGATGATGAAGATGAGCTTGTTGTTGTCTCAGCAATAGATAACCTAGTAAAAGGAGCTTCAGGTCAAGCTATTCAAAACATGAATATCATGTTTGGATTTGATGAAACTGAAGGACTTAAAGAATTAGGATTATATCCATAGGTGAATATATGTCAGATTTAGTAGTGTATTATACAAGAACAAATACAACTAAAAATGTTGCTAGTATCATTAAAGATGAGTTAGATGCTGATGTATTGGAAGTTATTGATAAGAAAAATAGACAAGGACCAATAGGTTATCTTCGTGGAGGGCTTGATGCAATAAGATCTAAAAAAACATCAATAGAATATGAAGATGTTAACTTTGAAAAATATGATAACATATACATTGGTACACCTGTTTGGGCATCAAAACCTACACCAGCTATTATGGAGTTCATATCTCAAAATAACTTCACTAATAAAAATGTCATACTCTTTGCTACAATGATGAGTAGTGGTGGTGAAGAAACAGTAGATATTATGAAGAAGTTAATTGAAGATAAGGATGGTATTGTAGTTAATTCTTTTGTTATTGCAACTAAAACAGATGATATTACTGATGTAACATTAAAAGCTATTAGAAATTAAAAAGAATTTTTCTTTTTTTCTATTTTTCTTGAAAAATAAGGGTGTATGACAATTATTTTTGTTCTATTAATTGTATAAATTTTTATTAGATATATTATACAAAACAACACCAACTATTTTATAATTATAAACATAGTAACAACATAATCTTGTTTAAAAACATTAAAACAGAATTGTTTTGTGTTCTCAAATTTATTTTTCATGTTTTTAAAAGTTATATGTCTAAAAGAGTATTATTTATACAAGTTTAGGTATAACTAATAATTGTAGTATTAAAAATAAATTTCTAAAAAAAAATATAATTTAAAGGAGGCATGCTTTTTGAAGAGTATAATCATTTACTATTCAAGAACAGGAAGAACTAAACTTATTGCACAGACACTTGCAAAGGAAAAAAATATGAATATAGTGGAAATTAAAGATAAAACTAATAGATCTGGTGCAATAGGTTTTATAAAAGGAACTTTAGATTCTATGATAAATAATAGTACTACAATAGAACCTGTAACAATTGATTTAGATAAATATGATACAGTATATATTGGTACACCTGTTTGGGCATCAAAAATAACTCCTGCAATAAAGCAAATACTGGATAATATTAACCTAGAAAATAAAAATGTAATAACATTTGTAACATTAAATAAAAATGGTGCAAAAGAGGCATTGAATTCTCTAAATTCCACAATAAAAGATAAAGGTGGAAAAATAATAAATTCCTTTTCTATAATAACAAAAGGGAGGGATATTGAATCCTTAACTAAAGATATAGTAAAAAACTTGGGGAAATAAAATGAGAAGTATTGTAATATTCTATTCAAAATCTGGAAATACTTTAACAGTTGCAAATACTATAAAGAAATTATTAGGTGCACATACAAAAGAAATAACTGATTTTACAGTTCATAGAACTATCCTGGATTATTTGTTTCCAAATATCTTAGATTCATCTAGAATACAACCAAGAAAGGTGGATATTGATTATTATGAAACAATCTTCATTGGTACACCAGTATGGCTAGGAAGTATAACACCTGCTATAAAGAAAATTATAGATAATATGGATTTCAAAAATAAGAATATAATATTATTCACCACAACAAAAGGAATTGGTGATGAAATTGCCATGAGAAAATTAACTAAATTAGTTAATAAACATAATGGTAATATTATAGGAAGATTTTCTATTATATCAAATGGTGGTACAGAGAAATTAATTAACTGTACTAACATGGCATTAGAAGATTTAAATTTAATATAGTTCAAGGGATTATCATGTCTGTTTTAGTTACATATTCATCAAATAATAAGATAAAAATTGTTTCGGAATTTATTGCAAATAGGATAGATGCAGATTCTATTGAAATTAAAGATTTAAAAAGAAAAAATGGTTTTTTTAACAATATACGTAATAATTATAATGCAATATGTTTAAATAAAACAGAAATCAGTCCAGAAGTAATAGATTTTACTAATTATAATCTAATACTACTGGGTACTCCTTCAACTTGTGGAAATCCATCACCTGCCATATTAACATTAATAGATAATTGTAACTTTAAAAATAAGGATGTGATTATCTACACTACTACAAATTCAAAACAAGGAACAGGTGTTTTAAATGAACTTAAAAAACGAGTTGAAATAAGGGGTGGAAGAATAATAAATTCATTTATTGTTAGAGTAAATGATAAATCCAATGATGAATTAATTAGAAATACATTAAAAGTATTATATGAATTGGATTTAGAGATTTATATCTAAAACATTTTATATATTATTCTTTTAATTTATTTAATGTTACATTCCACACATCATGTTCTTCACCACACCCTGATACAACAACATATTTATATTCACTTTCATTTATTGAATCAATAATACCAGAAGCTCTTTTTTCAAAGTCATATTCAATAGATTTAAATGATGCATTTAAATTATTATCTTTTATTTGAGTGTAATATGTCTTAGCAACATCTACAGATACACGTCCTGGTATGACTGTTATATGTGTTGGATTGATTTTTTTTAGAATATTTAGATGATCTTCAAATATCTCTTCTTCATTTAAATCAGGAGTACAGTAGATAAATTCATAATCATTTCCTTGAATAAAATGATTCATATAATCATAGTTAACTTTAAGGGCATCTCCATTATCTCCTTGTCCAATACCAACTAATTTATCAGCATATTCTAAAACTTCAAAACGTCCTGGTGGTAATATTGATAAATCAATATTATTAAAGTAATTTTTTAGTTTTTCTTCAATATTTTCAGGTTTTGGTGTAAAACAGGCATAAGTTGATGTTGCAGCAAGTACATTATACACATTATGAACTCCAAATAGTGGAAGTTCTAAATCTAGAGTAAATGAGATATTTTCATCTACAAAATAATTATATACATTAGCATCTATTGTTATGATATTTTTATTATTTTCAATGGAATATTTTGTTATTTTAACATCAGGTTCACATCTTTTAAATCCACAACTACAGGAATATACTCCCCTTTGATTCATGTATTTATGTGAATATGTAAGTGGTTTATTACATTTTGGACACATCACACTAACATCAGTGTCATCTTCAATATTATCTACATTAAATCCATAGTAAACTACATGACCATCGTTTTGTTTTTCCTGACCAATATTACATATTATAGGATCATCTGCATTAGCAACAACTATTCCATCTTTCATATTCTTGGATAGTAATGTTTTTGCTTTAACATAATCCTCAAATGAATTTTTAACACCAAGTACTTGTGTATGTTCACGTGATACATTTGTATACACAACAACTTTTGGTTTAATATTTTTTTCAACTACATCAGGTATTCCATGTTTCAAATCCCTAATTCCATATTCAAAAATACCAATATCTGATTTTTTTGCAAGAAGTGCTGTTGTTAGAGCATATATTGTGTTATTATCTACACTTTTAGATATATTAACATCATTTGACATTAAATCAATGATCATGGTGGTTGTGGTTGTTTTTCCATTTGTTCCTGTGATTAATATAGAGCCATCTTTTATTTGTTCCTTAGCTAAATTACCTAATGAATCAAGTCCTGCATACCTTAGAAATAAGTATCCAGGATAACTTTTTCCACCAGTTGGTAATATTTTTAATAAATTATATGATAAATAACCCACAGTTTTCATTAAACTGTATTTTAATCCCTTTTTCATAAACATTATCTCTTTTTTTTCTATAAAAAAACTTTTTCAGATGAATATAACTAAAGATACTTTTTAGTTATATTTTTATTCTTAAAAAAACTAATAAGAATAGTATTTTTTTATATCTAATATAACTTAGTTGGAAATTATATTTAAAGAATATGGTAATGAGTAATAAAGTAACTTATCTAAATAGGTATTGATTGTTTTTTAACAAGTTTAATAACTTGGATATTTATAGTAATAATTAGTTAATAGCATATTAAAAAAATCTTTAATAAAAATATATTTAATTTTATATAGTTTTAGAAATATAACTTAGTATATAATAAATATCAGAAATTAGATATTTTATTTAATATTTTATTAAAAATAAACTTTTAATAAATATGGAGGCATTATAATTAAAATCACAGATAGGAGAGTTGTGATATGGTAGAAATAATTAAATATATCACACGTCAATCTCATAAACCTCTGATTTTAATTCCAGTGATATTAATGATTCTATCTCTTTTATATATAGGCGTCTTCGGATTAAATGAAGGTGTAGATTTAAAAGGAGGAACATTAGTTACAGTTGAACTTAATCAGCCAATGACTCAATCACAAGTTACTCAACTTGTTAAAGATAAACTTGGTATTAATGATGTAAAAACATCTATGTCTGATAATACAGCTACAATAACAATATCTGGTAGTGTAGATCAGAGCCAATTTAATGAACTATTTAGTAGTGAATTTAAAGTTCTGAGCTTTAGAAGTGTAGGAGCTCTACTTAGTGATGCAGCTCTAGGACAGATATACTATGCATTATTATTTGCATTTGTATTCATGTCAGTAACTGTATTCTTTGTATTTAGAGATTTAACACCTTCACTTGCTATTATATTATCAGCAGTTTGTAACTTATCCATAGCTGTTGGTAGTATGTCCTTGTTTGGAATACCATTATCAATTGCTAGTGTAGGTGCATTATTAATGCTTATAGGGTATGGTGTAGATACAGATATTCTACTAACTACACGTCTATTAAAACGTAGACATGGAAGTTTAGATGATCGTGCTGAAGATGCTTGTAGAACAGGTTTAACATTAACATTTGCAACATTAGCAGCTATGATTGTATTATTTATTGTAGTAAAAGTATTTATACCAACAGCTCAAGTATTAGAAGATATATCTGCTGTACTTATCATTGGATTACTATCAGACTTATTATCCACATGGCTTATGAACCTAGGAATACTTAAATGGCATATAGAAAGGGGTGGTCACGATTAATCAATCCACCAAACAATTCCTAAAAAAACCAAGAACATTATTACTGATAATATTACTTATTGCAAGTGTTGTTTCAGTAGCAGTCTTTGGTCTTCAAGAAGGTCTTGACCTTGCAGGAGGTTCAATGATACAATTACATCTTGAAAAACCTGTTGATCAAGATACAATGTCTACAGTAACAGCAATATTAGATAAAAGGTTAAATGCATTTGGTATAAGTGATGTACAAGTAAGACAAAGTGGAGATCAGGATGTTATCGTTGAAATAGCGGGTGTGCAGCCTGATGAAGTTAAACATATTATAAGTACACCTGGTAAATTTGAAGCAAAAATAAACAATAAAACAGCTCTAACAGGTGCAGATATATCCACAGTATCAGCAGCAGAAGTAACAGGAACAAGATGGAAAGTACCATTTAGTGTTTCAACAGAAGCAGCAAATAAATTTGCAAATGTAGCAAAAGGTCAAGCTGGAGCTACAGTAGATATGTATCTTGATGATAAACTAATATCATCACCACAATTAGATGCAGGTTTAGCAAATGGTGTGGGTTCTACTGATATAGAAGTTTCAGGTGGAGAACAATCTAAACAAGAAGCACAAGAACAAGCAACAGAAATACACACAGTTCTAGAATCAGGAGCATTACCTGTAAAACTAGCAATTAGTGGAGTAAATAGTGTATCTGCAGAGTTAGGTTCACAATTTGAAATAGGTTCTCTTGTTGCAGGATTACTTGCACTACTGGCTATTGTAGCAGTAGTATCATTTAAATATAAATCTCCATCATTGGTAGTTCCTATTGTAATAACTAGTTTATCAGAATTAATTATTATTCTAGGATTTGCTTCAATAACACATTGGAACTTAGATTTAGCAGCTATTGCTGGTATAATTGCATCTATTGGTACAGGTGTAGACGACCAAATTGTAATGACAGATGAAGTACTTGCAAGACGTGATAAAAGTGAAAGAAAAAACATAGTTAAATCACGTATTAAAAATGCATTCTTCATTGTATATGCATCAGCAGGTACATTAATAGCAGCAATGTTACCTTTAGCTTATATAGGATTTGCAAGAGGAGCAACAGGTATTGGTATGCTTACAGGTTTTGCAGTAACAACTGTTGTTGGTGTAATAGTAGGTATATTTATAACAAGACCTGTGTTTGCAGATTATATGGAAACATTCCTTATTAAAAGTCCTAAAGATCAAATAAATATTACCTCATCTGGTAAAAGTAAAAAAACTAAAAGAAATAAGAAAAAAGGTAGAAAAACCATTGCAAGAGAAGAAGCTGAAAAAAATAGATAAGAATATTCTTCTCTATAATTCTTATTTTTTCAAATATTTACATTCTATTTTTTCTAATTAATATTAAACAATAAATTTTTCCACATATATACTAAACTTCTAAATATTAGAAAGTACTTATCTTATTATATGTTAAATAAAGATCATCCTAGATATCAATCATTAGTATATAGAGAAAAAATTGTAGAAGCACATGAAAATGGAATCCTTGCAGATTCTGGTATGATAGCTCATGGACGTGGAGAGACATTTGATTATTTAATTGGTGAAAAAACAACTCCCAACTCACAAAATACTATTGATGTAGCAGCATGCTATTTTTTAACAAGAAAACATCCAGTTTTAAGTGTAAATGGTAATACTACAGCTTTAGTAAGTGAAGATATAGCTAAATTATCAGAATTATTGGATATTCCAGTAGAAATTAATTTATATTACAGAACACCTGAACGAATAGAAAATATAGAAAGAGTATATAAGGATTTGGGTGTGAAAGAAATTTTAGGTACTGATGAAGATGATTTTATAGACACTCCTAATCTTAATGGTCCAAGATCACCTGTGAGTATTGAAGGTATTAAAAAATCAGATTTAGTTTTTATTCCATTAGAAGATGGAGATAGAGCAGAAAAACTATATGATTTAGGTAAAGACATAATAAGTGTTGATTTAAATCCATTATCTAGAACAGCACAAACATCAACAGTAACAATAGTAGATAATATTGTAAGAGTAATACCGGCATTAATTGAATCTGTAAAAAAATATGAAAACTATGATAAAACTGACATCCAAGAAAAAATAGATCTATTTAATAATAAAACTAATTTAAATATAGCAATAAAGGATATTATAAAAAGATTTGAATAAAACAAGAAGGAGTAGTAATATTGAAAGTTTTTGGAGTAACAGGTCTTCCAGGTTCTGGTAAAAGTATTATTTCACGTATAGCTAAAAAAGAGGGAATTTACACAATAAGTATGGGGGATGTTATACGTGAAGAAGCAGAAAGAAATAGATGTTCAACAGGAGTTGCTGCAGTAAATCTTAGAAAAAAATATGGAAATAATGTAGTTGCAGATCGTTGTGTTCAGAAAATAAAAAACTATTCAAAAAATAGATATAATCAGAAAACAACAGTAAAAAAAATGTACAATACCCATACAAACAATCAAACACCGAAGAAATATAGAAAAATAGAACAGGATATCTACATAATCGAGGGATTAAGAAGTCCACAGGAAGTTTCATATTTTAAAAAACATTTTAAAAACTTCAAAATAATAGCTATTCATTCTAATCCACAATCAAGATTTAATAGACTCAAAAGAAGAAAAAGAAACGATGATTCAACGGATTATAAAGTATTTAAAGAAAGAGATAATAGGGAATTAAAATTTGGTATTGGTAATGTTATTTCCCTTGCTGATTATATGCTTATAAATGAAGGTCCAATTCAAATCTTTAAAAAAAATGTGAGAGCTCTGATTTTAAATGAACTTAAACCAAGAAATAATAAAAAATACATCAGTAAAAATAAAAACAAAAATAAATCTAACAGAAGATATAAACAAGGTAAAAAACAGTATAAAAAACATAATCCCCGAAAAAATAACAATAAACACCACAGACAAGGAAATACTCATTGAAAGTGATGTTACTTTGTTGGATAATATACATAAACTTGTTAAAACAAATAAATTAGAAGAAGTGACTGTTAATATATTAAATAAAAATAAAACAGAAGGTAGGTTACTGTTTTATGTTAATAAACAAGCTGCTTTTCATAATAAATTTCATATTATAGATGAAAACATGTCTCCATTAGATGATATTGAGGTATTAATAGAAACTAGTAATCCAGATAGTATAATAAAATGGATTACATCTTAAACTCTTTTTTTTAGATAATTATTTAAATACTATAATCATATTTTTCTTCAAGATGTGCTTTTTTAATGTTATATATTCCATTATCAACATTCCAAAGAATTTCAGCATCATCAATTACTATACGTCTATCATATATTGGAGCATCAAGAACGAGTGTTTCAGCTTCACCACCTTCAAAAGCTGGATGAACATGATATTTTTCATTTAATTTCTCAAGTTTATTTATTGTTTCTTTTGTTATTCTTTGTCCTAACCATTTTTCATCCAGTCCATATGCAGCAACACCTGTTATTATAATTTCAAAACCTAAATCTACTAGTTGATTCATATAGTCAATTGGATTAATATGCCAAAGTGGAGATATTGCCTTTAAATCTAGTTTTTCACAGATAGCTTCTATTCTGGATTTTTGATACACTGATTCTAGTGCTCCAGTATATACAGCTTCAACACCCTTTTGTTTAACTCTTCTTAAAACACCTTCAAGGTCATCTAGTTCTTTTTCCTTTATACCATCAGTGGATATGTCAATGGATGGAATTTCCATGGCTGCAGAACAGTAGTCAACCATGTGAATATCAGGAACATGAAACATGTATGATTCCTTGTTACGTGATACCATTGTAATCAATGCATAAATATCATCACCATTTTCCAGTGCATGATATAGGGCCATTGTACTGTCTTTTCCTCCAGAATATAAAATAACTGACTTCATAAATTAACCTCTAAAATTTAATATTATCTATTATATACATTTAAAACAAAATAAGTAATTAATCTTTCTATAAAAAAAAGGTTTTTTTTTAGATTCATGATTTTAGTATTTTTTTAAAAAAAAGTTTGGAATAAAATGTAAAGAAAGTGGATTTAATAGTTTTTAATCCTTTCTTTTTGGTCTAAATCTAGGAGTTCCATTTGTATTAGAACCTTTTTTAGGCACATCTTTCTTATTATTTTTATTTATTCCACTAAAAATTCCAGATACTTTTTTCTTTCTATTTGAATCTGAGTTATTTTTTGATTTTAAGTCTGATTCTGTTAATTGTTTGAAATTTTTATTTGATCCAATTGTTTGTTTTGAACTTTTATCAAATGAATCATCAAAAATATCTATTGAATCTCTTTTCGATGATTTTTTATTAGTTCTTGGAACTGTTTTTCTCTTAATTTTATCTCTAGGTGAAGTTTTTCTAGATTTCTTTTTAGTTTTAGAAGTAAACGTAAATATACTGTCTATAAAGAATCCTACAGTAGCAACAACCACACCAAGAATACCTGAGATTAATATTACATTTGTCTTATCTGGAACATATTTATTAATAGTTGCAATTTGATCCTCTGTTGGACCAGTTACATTTAATATTACAGCACCACTATTTCCTACTGCTGACATTATCTTCGTAATATTATTTGCTGCAACTGTTGCATTTGCTTTCATTGATGTGTATCTAAGGTGAATATATGTGTTTGAACTGAATGTTTGATAAATACTTGTAAGTACACTTTGAGGGTCTCCACCATCAGTTATTCTTACAAAGAATTCTTTTTCACCTCTATCTTCAACATTACTTATGTTTTCATTACTATTATTTAAGTTATTGATAAAACGTGCCCTATCATTATCAGTAGCGAAGTTTTCATTGATTTTTATAGTAATTCCTTCATAACTAACATTCTGAACTCCAGTTATTGAAGATATATTTTCTATAATTTGTGTTAGATTTCCATTTGTTGATAGATCTAGTTCCATTAAATCTGTTCCTTCAACACTTTCTTCCACTATTGTACGGGTAAAATCAGGAATATCATCTACTATTGGTGATAGTAGGAATGCTCCCCCAACTAGTCCCACTACAAGACCTAACATTAGTACAGAAATAAAATTCTTTTTACCAATGTATGGTGTTAAAAGTGCCGTGGAAAATATAAATATCATGGCTAGAATAAACAATATCAACATTATTATTATTGTTAATACATCCATGTTTTAATCCACTCTCTCAAAAAAAAGAATAAAATGATTCTTTCTCCATATTTTTTAATTATTCAATTAAGATTTTTATATATTAACTTATTAGTATTTTATTATTTTTTTCTTTAATAAAATTCATTATATAATATAAGTAAATATAATATTATATATACAGAAAATGTATAAAAAAATAGATTAATTTAATTATAAAGAATATAAAACCCAATAAAAACGAGGTTATACTATGAAAAGTTTATTAAAAAAATTATCTGAAGCTTGTGGAATTTCAGGCTTCGAAGATGAAGTACGTGAAATCTTAAAAGATGAATTAAAAGATCATGTTGATGATATGGAAACAGATATTATGGGTAATCTTATAACAACCCATAAAGGTAAAGAAGGAAAACCTAGTGTAATGTTAGCTTCACATATGGATGAAATTGGTCTTATGGTAAGTTTCATTGATGATGATGGATATTTAAGATTTGTTAAAATTGGTGGAATCAACGATCAAATGTTATTAAATCAGAAAGTGTATGTACAAACAGAAAATGGTGAAGTACCTGGTATTATTGGTTCAAAACCACCTCATATTACAAGTGCTGCTGAAGCTAAAAAAATTATTCCATACAAAAATATGTTTATAGATATTGGAGCTAAAGACAAAGAACAAGCAGAAAGTCTTGTTTCTATTGGAGATGCTGTTGTATTCCATACTGAATTTGAAGAATGTTTAAACGATCTTGTAATGGGTAAAGCATTAGATAACCGTGTAGGTTGTGCTGTTATGGCAGAAGTAATGAAACAAACAGATTGTGATGCAACAGTATATGGTGTTGGAACAGTACAGGAAGAAGTAGGATTAAAAGGAGCTAAAACATCAGCATTCAAGTTAAATCCTGATATGGCTATTGCATTAGATGTAACCATTGCTGGAGATCATCCTGGAGTAAAACCTGAAGATGCTCCTGTAAAAGCAGGAAAAGGTCCTGTAATATCATTTGCTGATGCTAGTGGTAGAGGATTATTAACTCATCCTATGATGAAAAAATTATTAGTTGAAGCTGCTGAAGCTGCTGATATTGATTACCAAATAGAAGTAGGTGATGGTGGAACAACTGATGCAACAGCAATTCACCTTACTCGTGAAGGTATAGCAACTGCAACTTTATCAAGTGGTTCAAGATATATTCACACACCTATTAGTGTTGTAAATGTAAAAGATTTAGAAGACACAGTAAAACTCATACTTGAATTCTTAAAAAGATTATAAAATCTTTTTTTATTCTATTTTTTTAATTAAAATACTATTATCATATTTTATTCTCAAAAAAAGTTGGAAGGGGAATTTTAGTGAATTTATTCCATATTTAATCCACCAATTTTTATATCATTATTTAAATTGAATTTATCATTTGATGAATCATAGTTGGGGGATGTGTATGTAATATATTCAGTATTACTTGGGTTATTTTTAATATTACTTCCACCTAATTCAATATGTGAATTGATATTTGCTACATCTTTATTTAAGTCTAATTCTACTCCACCTATTGTAACAGTGGATGTCATAGTTGTTTCTCCACTAGGTGTACCTTCAATACTTATACCACCAAGTGTTAAATCAACATTTACATTGTTAATACTTCCACCATTTAAATCAAATACATAAGCTCCAAGTGTGTTGTTGAAGTTCATTGAATTGATCTTACTATTTGCTGTTGAATTAGTAATTACTGCTCCAGAGACTATTTGACCATTTATGTTATATGTGTATTTATTACTTAGTATGATTTCATTTTCTGCATCTTTTGAGTTAACATTAACATCTAAACTTCCATCTGGATTGGATGTGTATGTTACATCTGTTTTAGTATTTGCATCATTTTTTGATTTTATATTATAGATATTATCACTATCTGCAAATTTAATATCTATTGATCCAGTTTTTTGTTTAATATTAAGATTTACCACTGATATATTTGTAGGTGTATCATTTTTACTTAATTCATCTATTAACTGATTTTCAGTAAGTGTTATATTAGTTACACTTTTGTTACTACTATTATCTGCTGTAGTAGGATTTAATGTTGTACTATATACAGTTAGTCCAATAGATAATATTAATATGAGTATTATTATTATTCCACCAATTTTTTCAAGATTCATTATAATACCCCCATTAGTATGGTTATAATTAATATTATTATTCCATATGCTGCTAGGAAGGATCTTCCATATCCAAGTTCATATTCACTATGTACAGCCAAAGTATTTATAACAAGTTTCCATAATGAAACTAGTATATATATTGGTATGAAAAGTAATGGTTTAAATGAAAATATACTAAGTACAAATATGAAAAATATGTCTAGTACACTTGTATATGAAATTAAATTAAATAGATTTAATAAATTTCCAGTACCACCTAGTATTCGTGCTATAATACTTGTAATAATAGAATGAATGATATTATTTAATAGTACAAGTATGATTGCACACACTATAATACCAATTGTTACTATTATATCTTTTAAATATATACCTAAGATTAAACCTAGAAATGCAGTGAAAAATATTGAAGTAAGTACTCCCTCATAATTTTTATACTGACTTTTTAGGTAAAAAAGTTCATCTGGGGCTGTTATAACTTTAGCACAATCTGTGAAAAAGTCAATAATTCTAGTTTTCATATTTTAAAATTTATACTGATTAATATAAATATTTTATTATTTAAAAGGATTTATGTATGTTATTTATACAAAATAAAGTTTAAATGTATGATAATTATCAATTTGAGTAAAATAAATTATTTAACTTTTTTTTTAAATATAGAATAAGTTTATATAGGTTCCTGTTTGATATAATTAAACATATAAGGTGATAAATATGAAAGCTATAACTGTTATTGCAAGTCCAAGAATGGAAGGTAACTGTAGAAAAATTGTTGATTCAATTACAGAAGGAATTAATGAAAATAATGGTGAAAATAAAATATATTATGTTGATAAAATTGATATAAAACCTTGTCAAGCATGTGGTGGATGTAGAAATCCTGAAAAACCAAGTAAATGTGTAATAAATGATGATTTTAGAAAAATAATGGATGAGGTAGAGGATGCTGATTGTTTTATATTTGCATCACCGAATTATTTTGGAGAAATAAATGCACAAGGTCATATATTTATGGATAGGTTTTATTCAATGACTAAAAATACTTCAAATCAATTAAAAGGAAATCAGAAGGCTGTAATAGTATTTACGTATGGTGCACCTACAGGAACATATGATGAATATATAAACTCTAGAGTAAAGATTTTCGAATCAATAGGTCTTAATGTTGTAGAAGTAATGTCTGTTGGTGGAAATAAGCCTTCAAGTGGTGATAGTGAAGATGTTTATAAAAAAGCAAGAGATATAGGCTTAAATCTATAATTTATAATGGTGGGTACATATGATAGAAGATAAATTATTTGATATTATTAAAAATGAAGGTAACATAATAGTATCAGATATTATGACTGATGAAATGAAAAAGGAAGTTATTAAATTAGAAATGAAAAGATTAGATGAAATGGTACCATTGATTAATAAGGGTTTACAAGAAGCATTTGATTTAGATTCATCTATTGTTATTATTCAAGATAAGACAAATATCACACTACCTGTTGAGGAATTAATTCCTACATTAACTCTACAATCAGAAAGTGGTACAATTATAGGGGAAGAGATATATGATCCTGAGGAATTGGAAGAAATAAGACAAGATCCTTCAGTATATTTTATATCTGATAATTTTCCAACCTATCCTAATCTATCAGTTCCAGGAGAAAAACAGTTTTTTGTAGTATCTGAAACAATAGGTATGCTTAAATGTGAGGATAGATTAAGAAGTGCTGTTAGTAAGATGATTATTGCAGCACCATCTACTGAGGCTGATGGTTATATTAAGGATTGTTATAACATTCCACATGAAGAAAAAATCACAACACTAATAATAGGATTTAATAAGTAGGGAATGATTTTATGGATAATGAATATGAAATAGTTTCAATGTTAAAAGAGGATGATGGAGTACTAATTTCACAGTTAATAGATAATGACTTTAAAAAAGAAGTTTTAAAATGTGAAATGAAAAGATTAGATGAATTGGTACCATTTATAAATAAAGGTATGGAAGATGCATTTAATGAAGAAGAAGCTTTGGTATTGATTAAAAAACATGACCCTAATCATAAAAGAGAAATTAAAAGTGATAACTCAACTTTCACACTTAGAACAGAAAATGGTGATATTGTAGGTGAAACAATAACGGATGAAGAAGAACTTGAAGAATTAAGAAATGATCCTAGTGTATACTTCTTATCAGATAATTTTGTAACATATACTAATATTGGAATGCCTAATCAGAAACAATTCTTTGTAATGGAGGGCGAAACAAGTGATTTTATAACTAACAAAGACATAGACAGTACAGTTAAAAGTCTTGTAGTGGCCATTCCATCAACACAAACAGATCATTATATAAAAGATTACTATAACATACCACATGATGAAGATATTGGAACTATAATAATAGGATTTACTCCAAGGTGTTAAATTATGTTAATGGATTATGTTAAATCATTAAGTGATGTTTGTGGAGTTGCAGATTTTAGAAAAGATAGTCAACAGTTAATTGAAACATATGGTCAAGATATATGTAAATATCCATATGCAATTGTTATAGGTCATAGATTAAATGAAGAGATTGTATCTAAAATACCCTTATCATATAATGATGATGATATAGCAGAAGAATATCAAAATGAATACTTTAATTCATTTAAAAGAATATCTGGTATCTCCCATAAAGTTGAGGATTATATTCATGATTTAGGATATAACTGTGTAATATTAAATGAATTGGAAAAATATGAAGATATACATCTAAAGACTAGATTTAGTAATAAAGCCAGTGCAAAACTTGCAGGAATTGGTTGGATTGGAAAAAATAATCTCTTAACAACAAGAGAATATGGTCCAAGACTCACATGGTCAACAATTATAACAGATGCTCCACTTAGTAAATACACAGGAAATGTTATGGAATCATTATGTGGGGATTGTAATATATGTGTTAAAGCATGTCCTGGTGGAGCAATAGTTAACTTAGATAATCCACGCAAATCATACAGTCCAATAAAATGTGGGGATTATATTAAAAGTAGAAAAAAAGAGGGACATCCAACAGTATGTGGTATGTGTTTATATATATGTCCATATGGGAATAAAATATGATTTTTTTATTCTTTTTTATCCTCTTTTAGTGTTTCATAAATTGTTTTTGCTAATTTTTGATTAATACCCTTTACTTGACATATTTCATCAAAACTTGCATTATAAATATTATCTAAGCTTTCAAAATGTGTTAAGAGTGCTTGTTTTCTTTTTTTACCAACACCTGGTATGTCATCAAGAATAGATTTTGTAAATGCTTTTGAACGAAGTTTTCTATGGAATGTTATTGCAAATCTATGTGACTCATCACGTACATATTGAAGAAGATGTAGTGCTGAGGATTGTCTTGGTAGAATTATTGGATTTGTTTGTCCTGGAAGATATACTTCTTCAAATTTCTTTGCAAGGCCTGCAAGAGGAACATCTGTAATATTTAGTTTTTTAAATACATCAACAGCCATTCCAAGCTGTCCTTTACCTCCATCAATTAACACTAGATCTGGATGAATACTAAGTGAATCTGATGTATTATTTGTATTATTAGGTGATATATGGGAGTATCTTCTTGTGATTACTTCCTTCATCATTGCAAAATCATTTGGACCTGGAGTATTCATCTTAAATTTACGATACATCTTCTTTGCAGGTTTTCCATTTTCAAATACAACCATTGATGCTACAGCATATATACCAGAAATATTTGAAATATCAAATGCTTCAATATGGTATGGTAGACGGGGTAGATTAAGGTACTTCTCTAGAGTTAGAAGAGGATTTTCTTCCTCTTTAGTATTTTCTGTTAAACTAATATGAGCATTTTTCTTGGCAATTTTAATAAGGGTAATATAATGACCATCAGTAGCTACTGTAATTTTTATTTTATGGTTAGCTTTTTCTTCTAACCATTCAACAATAACATCCTTATCTTCAATATCATCTTCTAATATAATTTCATCAGGAAGAGGTGCAGTAGAATAATATTGTTTAATAAATTCTGTTCTTATTTGTTTATCACTAAATCCTTTAATTCCTTTTAGAACAAGATCATCTTTTTTATTTGTTTTACCACTACGAACAGATAATATTACAACAGCTGCTTCTTCATTGTTATGATCAAATCCAATAATATCTTGGTTAACATCTTGGTTTGGTTGAATATTTTGTTTTTCAAGGGTAATTTTAATAGTATCAATTTGGTCTCGTAGCATGGCTGCCTTTTCAAATTCCATATTTTTAGCATATCTATTCATGTCCTTTTTGAGTTTTTTGATTGTGGTTTTATATTTTCCCTGAAGAAGTAATTTAACACGACGAATATTTCTGTTGTACTCTTCTTGTGATATGTAATTAACACATGGAGCACTGCACTGTTTTATCTGATAATTTAGACAAGGTCCATCCATATGTTTACATGTTCTTATTTGAAAGTTCTTATTTAAAAAATCAATAAATGCTCTTGCATGTGTACTATCAGTATATGGACCATAATATGATGCTTTATCATTTACTATATTTCTTGTAATGTATATTCTTGGGAAGTCTTCATTAGTTATTTTAATATAGGGGTATTGTTTACCATCCTTAAGACTTATATTATAATGGGGACGGTATTTTTTTATAAGATTTGCTTCGAGAATTAAAGCTTCTTTCTCAGTATTTGTTAAAATATATTCAAAGTATGAAAAATGCCTCATAAGAAATTGAGTTTTTGGTCTATCAAGTTTGTCTTCATCTCTAAAGTAACTTTGAAGTCTACTTTTAAGTTTTTTAGCTTTTCCAACATATATTACCTCATCTTCTTTATTGTGCATAATATATACACCAGGCTTTTGAGGTACTTCATCAGGTGTTTTTAGTTTCATAGACATAATTCACAATTCCACATTTTTTTTATTTTAATATATAAATAATAAACATCTAATATTTATTAATAGATATATTATATATGAAATATATTATACTAACTTTATTATATTGTGTTATGTATAAAAGTTATCAATTAGTTTTAAGAGAATTATTATTATGTCAAAATTCAATTTATATTCTGATTATAAACCATTAGGTGATCAGCCAAAAGCAATAAAATCACTTGTTGAACATTATAAAGATGGAATTAAAGAACAAACACTTGAAGGAGTAACAGGTTCTGGAAAAACTTTTACAATGGCAAATGTTATTGAACAATTAGACAAACCAACACTTGTAATGTCACATAATAAAACATTAGCAGCTCAATTATATGAGGAATTTAAAGAATTTTTTCCAGATAATGCAGTGGAATACTTTGTTAGCTACTATGATTACTACCAACCAGAGGCATATGTAGCACAAACTGATACATTTATTGACAAGGAATCAGCTATTAATGAGGAAATTGATAGATTAAGACACTCTGCCACACAATCATTACTTACAAGAGATGATGTAATTGTAGTATCTAGTGTTTCATGTATCTATGGTATAGGTTCACCTGAAGATTATGCACAATTTACACTAACACTACAAACACAACAAGAAATATCAAGGGAAGATATTCTTAAAGAATTAGTGAAAATGCAATACTCACGTAATGATATTGAATTTATAAGGGGACAATTCAGAGTTAGAGGGGACGTTATTGAAATATTTCCAATAAATGCAAATTATGCTCTACGTATTGAACTATGGGGTGATGAAATAGATGTTATCTACAAAATAGATGCATTGAAAGGGGATATTATTGAAGAATTACAAAAAGTGATCATATTTCCTGCAAAACACTTCGTAATTGCAAAGGAAAAACAAGAAACAGCCATAGCAAACATAAAAAAAGAACTTAAAGAAAGAGTGGATACATTTAAGGCAACAGGAAAATATGTTGAAGCTCAAAGAATTGAACAAAGAACGAACTTTGATATGGAAATGTTACAAGAAATTGGTTACTGTTCTGGAATAGAAAATTATTCCATGCACATGAATGGTCGTAAATGGGGTGAAACACCATACTCATTACTAAGATATTTTCCAGATGATTATCTAACAATTATTGATGAATCACATGTAACAGTACCTCAAATACGTGGAATGTATGAGGGAGATAGGGCAAGAAAAGAAAATCTAATACAGTATGGTTTTAGATTACCTAGTGCAAAGGAAAATAGACCACTTCGTTTTGATGAATTTATGAGGGCACAAAATCAAGTATTATATGTTTCAGCAACACCTGCAGCATTTGAATTAGGAAGAAGTAAAAATAAGGTGGAACAAATTATTAGGCCAACAGGCCTTGTAGATCCAGAGCCTATTGTAAGACCAATAAAAAATCAAGTTGATGATTTATTGGGTGAAATAAGAAAATGTGTAGATAATAATCAAAGAGTACTTGTAACATCATTAACTAAGAAGATGGCAGAGGATTTAACAGATTATTATATTAAGATGAATGTTAAGGCAAGATATTTGCATTCAGAAATTTCAACACTTGAAAGAACAGAAATTATTGATGAATTACGTCGTGGAGACTTTGATTGTCTAGTTGGAGTAAATCTTCTAAGGGAAGGATTGGATTTACCAGAAGTTGCACTAGTTGCTATTTTAGATGCTGATAAGGAAGGATTCCTACGTTCTCAAACTTCTCTTATACAGACTATTGGTAGAGCTGCACGTAATGTTAATGGTAGAGTAATATTATATGCTGATAATATAACAGATTCTGTAAGAAATGCTGTAAATATAACAAAACATAGACGTAAAATACAAATTGCCTATAACAATGATCATAATATTACACCTAGAAGTGTTGTACGTAAACTTAAAGATAAAAAGATTGAAGAGAAAGTTGATGATATTCAAGAAATTGATAATATTACAACAGATGAAATTGATGAAATAATAAAAGAACTTGAAAAAGAAATGAAACAAGCTGCAAAAGATCTTAACTTTGAAAAGGCTGCAAAACTAAGAGATAGGATAATGGAATTAAAAGAGGAATAAATAATGGAATCCAAGGAAGAAATAAGAAATAGAGCTATAAAAGATAGAAAAATAATTATAAAAGGAGCAAGAGAACATAATCTTCAAAATATTGATGTTACAATACCACGTGATAACTTCGTGGTAATAACAGGACTTAGTGGTTCTGGAAAATCATCACTGGCATTTGATACAATCTATGCTGAAGGACAAAGAAGATATGTTGAATCTCTATCAGCATATGCAAGACAATTTCTAGGACAAATGGAAAAACCAGAAATAGACTACATTGAAGGTCTATCTCCTGCAATATCAATAGACCAAAAAACCACTAGATCAAATCCCAGATCCACTGTAGGTACTGTTACAGAAATCTATGATTATCTTAGATTATTATATGCAAGAATAGGTGTGGCTCATTGTTATAACTGTGGAAAGGAAATATCACAACAAACACCAGGACAAATAGCACAAGAAATAATAGAAAACAATGATCAAGAAAAGATATACATACTAGCACCAGTTGTGAAAAATAGGAAAGGAATGCATAAGAAGATATTTTCCACATATAAACAAAAGGGATATGTGAGAGTACGTGTTGATGGTGAGATTAAAAGCTTAGATGAAACAATAGAACTTGATAAAAATCAAAAACATGTAATAGAAATAGTAATTGACAGATTAAAAGTAGCAAATAATGAAAATTTCCGTAGAAGATTAGTTGAAGCAGTGGAAAATGCACTTAGAATAAGTGAAGGACTAGTTACAGTAGCAAATAATGATAATTCCATTCCAGATCAATACTATAGTGAAGCATTAGCCTGTCCAGATTGTGGAATAAATTTCCTAGAAATAAGTCCAAGAATGTTTTCATTTAACAATCCCCAAGCTGCATGTCCAACATGTAATGGTATAGGAAGTACATTTGAAATAGATGAAGATTTAATAGTTCCAAATAAAACCTTATCAATAAGAGAAGGTGCTATTAAACCTTGGAGTAATTCTACAAGTACAGAAACATACTACAATAGAATACTTGCAGGGGTAGCAACACACTATGGATTTAAAGTAGATGTACCATACCATACTTTATCTAGAAAAAATAAGGATGTAATATTATATGGAAGTAATGGTGAAAATATAACATTTTCATTTATTAGAAATAATAAGGAAAAACGTGTTACAAAACCATTTGAAGGAGTAATTCCATATATGAAACGAATATTTCTGGAAACAAAATCAAGATACAGAAGAAAAGCAATACATTCATATATGACATTGAATAAGTGTCCAACATGTCATGGAGATAGGCTTAAACCAGAAATGTTAGCAGTTACTGTTGGAGATATGAATATAGCTGATGTTACAAAATTATCTTTATCTAAGGCAAAGGAGTTCTTTGAAAATCTTAAATTAACTAAACGTCAGGAATTTATTGGACATGAAATACTAAAAGAAATAAGAGAAAGATTATCATTTCTAAATGATGTAGGACTTAACTATTTAACACTTGCCAGGTCATCTGGTACATTATCTGGTGGAGAAGCTCAACGTATAAGACTAGCAACACAAATTGGAAGTAGATTAGTTGGAGTTTTATATGTTTTAGATGAACCAAGCATAGGATTACATCAAAGAGATAATATGAAACTTATTGAAACATTAAAACATCTTAGGGATCTTGGAAATACTTTGATTGTAGTAGAACATGATGAGGAAACAATACTTGAAGCAGATCATGTTATTGACATAGGACCTGGGGCAGGGGATCATGGAGGAATTGTAACAGCACAGGGAACACCTGATGAAATTAAAAATAATGAGAATTCATTAACAGGACAGTACTTATCTGGAACTAAGAAAATACCAGTACCAAAAACTCGTCATGAAGGAAATGGAAAATCAATAAAAATAATAGGAGCAAGTGAAAATAATCTTAAAAACATAGATGTGGAATTTCCATTGGGTAAATTTATATGTGTAACAGGAGTATCAGGTTCTGGAAAAAGTACACTTGTAAATAAAATATTGTATCTTGGATTATATGAACTTCTTACAAATAAACATAAAGATAAAGTAGGATGTCATAAAAAGATTATAGGTTCTGAAAATATTGATAAAATCATTGTAATTGACCAGTCACCTATTGGAAGAACACCTCGTTCAAATCCTGCAACATATATTGGATTATTCACATATATTCGTGAATTATTTGCACAAACACCAGAAGCAAAACAGAATGGATATAAACCTGGAAGATTTAGTTTCAATGTTAAAGGAGGAAGATGTGAAGCATGTTCTGGTGATGGAATTGTACAGATAGAGATGCATTTTCTAGCAGATGTATATGTTCCATGTGAAGTATGTGGTGGTAAACGTTACAATCAAGAAACATTGAATATTAGATATAAAGGTAAAAATATCAATGATGTACTGGAAATGACAAGTAGTGAAGCATTAGAGTTTTTCAAACACATACCTAAGATAAAAAGAAAATTACAAACCCTGGTTGATGTTGGACTTGGATATGTTAAACTTGGTCAGCCAGCAACAACATTATCTGGTGGAGAAGCTCAGCGTATAAAATTAGCTAAGGAATTAAGTAGACAAAATACACACAATACATTATATATTCTAGATGAACCAACAACAGGTCTTCACTTTGATGATATTAACAGATTATTAAAGGTATTATTAAAACTTAGGAATCAGGGAAATACATTGGTTGTTATTGAACATAATCTTGATGTTGTAAAAACTGCAGATTATATAATTGATTTAGGTCCTGAAGGAGGTAATGGTGGAGGTTGGCTAATAGCTGAGGGAACTCCTGAAGAGATAGCTAAACAAGATACTTATACAGGTATTTATCTTAAGCCAATGCTTGAATAAACCTCATACATATATTTGAATTAAGTTTGTTCAATTATACTTTAATTTAGAGTTTAATAAAAAATAATATCATATTTATAAGAAATATAGATAAGTTTATAAGATTATTAAATTAAAATATTATATAGATAAAACTATATATTTTATAGATTTTTTAAATGAAAAATTAAAGGAGATACAATGAAACTTCAATTCTTAGGAACTGGTGGGGGCAGATTTGCTACAATCAGTCAAAAAAGAATGACTGGTGGTTTCAGAATTGATGATATAGATGGTAAAAATATTCATGTAGATCCAGGACCTGGAGCACTTGTAAGAACACATCAATATGGATTAAATCCTCGTAAGTTAAATTTAATTCTCATAAGCCATTGTCATACAGATCATTATACTGATGCAGAAGTATTAATAGAAGCAATGACACAAGGAATGACAAGAAAAGCAGGACATGTTATTGGAAGTGATAGTGTTATTAATGGACATGGTGACTTAGGTCCAAGTATTTCAAAATATCATCAAAGTAAACCAAAAGTAAGTGTTCTTAAACCAGAAGAAGAAATTAAACATGAAAATTTGAAAATAAGGGGTATTCATACAAAACATGGAGATCCAACATGTGTTGGATTTAATATAAATTATAAAGGTTTTAATATAAATTATACTTCAGATACTGAATACTTCCCAGAACTAGCTGAAGAACATAAGGATGCTGATGTTCTGATTGGAAATGTAATTAAAGAAGGAGAACGTAAAATTAAAGGTCACTTAAGAACAAGGGACTTTAAACAATTAATTGAAGAAGTACAGCCAAAAATAGCTATTATGACACATCTTGGGGTGAATTTAATTATGAATAATCCTTTCCAAAATACAAGAACTATTACTAAAGAAACTGGTGTCAGAACAATTGCAGCTACTGATGGTCTTACTATGAATCTTGATCAATATCTTGAATCATAACTTCTTTTTCTATTTTTTTTGCCTTGATGGCTCAGCAAGGAACAGTACCTGACTCGTAATCAGGGGATCGGGGGTTCAAATCCCCCTCAGGGCTTATAAACTTTTTTTTAAAGGATATTTATTTTATAATATGTTTGATTGTTTTATAAGTATACATAATGGTAGTTTTTCCCTGTTTAAAGTGATTATATAACTAATTATGTAATTTTTGATATATTGTAGATTTAAATTAAAAATTAACTAAAAAAAATATTAGGTTATTAAATTGATAGTATTGTGAAATTTCTTAAATATTTTATGTTTTAAAAAATAGATTATTATTATAACTAAATTATAATATTTTTTTATTAGAAGGGGAGAGAGAAATTATTACTGAAATTTGTGGTTCAATTATTGAATCTAATGAAAAAGACATATTTAAAACATTAGATAAAGCAGTAGACTTGGATGTTAATTATATTGAATTAAGATTGGATGTTATTGAAAATATTACTTCGAAAAAAGCAACTTCTATCATTGAAAAAATAAGGAATGTTACAGATATTCCAATTATATTAACAAATAGAACGAAGTATGAGGGAGGATATTTTCCATCTACAGAAGAGGATAGAATTAAAATATTGATGGATAATGCATCTCTTGTTGAATATACAGATATTGAATTATCTACCAATGAAAATCTTAGACAAGAAGTTATAGACAATGCTAATAGAACAATTATATCATATCATAATTTTGAAAAAACACCATCTTCTGAATATCTGGAGAATGTTGTAAATAGTGCATTGAATGTAGGAGATATAGCTAAAATTGCTGTTAAACCATTAAATATTGAGGATACTTATGTTTTATTAAGATTACTTATGGAATATGATGATTTAATTGGTATTTCTATGGATAAACTAGGTTCATATACAAGGATACTTGGACCAATATTAGGATCTCCTGTAACATATACAGCAATAACTGATGAATCAGCTCCTGGCCAATTTGATGTTAAAACAACAAGAGATATTCTTAAAAAATTAAAAAATTATTAGAATTGATTTATATGAATAAAAAGGATAGGCAGATTATTAAAACATTAAATAATCTTGGTGTAGATACAAGATATATTAGTTTATATAATGAACATGTTTATATTAATAATTCAAAGTTTTCCAAGTTTTCTAGAAAAAAAGAAGAGAAATTCAACTGTTTATATCCAAATATATCAGTTACAAGATCTATGCTTTTTCAAAAGATATGTGTTAAAGTATCAAGAACTATTAAAAATCAGATAAAACCAAAGGATGAAATATATATAGATAATACTCCAACAGCTAAAAATATAGTATTAAACATAGTTTTAGAATCATATAAAAGAAAATATGGAATAAAAATAGCACACACACCTACAAAGCATAGTATAATTGTAAGCTCTAAGTGTTTAGATGATTTTTCAAGTGAATATATTCATTTAATGTTATCTGGAAATAAAATAACAGATACATATGAAGAAAATACAATTTATCCATTAATACATGTACATCAAGATTGGATTGATGATTGGATATCTTCAACAGATATAAAACACATAACTTCCAATGTTGAAGAGGATACAAAAATAAAAGAAATGCTAACATTTCTAGAAAAACATATACCTAATGTTAATGAGTCAATTAAACAATCAGTAACATATTTAGATGAAAATAGAATAGATTAAAATGGGAGAATAAACAATGGTTGCAAATACAACAGGAGAAATATTTAAAGTAACAACATTTGGATTAAGTCATGGAAAAGCTTTAGGTGCAACAATTGATGGTTGTCCTGCAGGACTTAATCTATCAAATGAAGATATTCAAAATGAATTAAATAAAAGAAGACCTGGAACTAGTAACTTAACAACATCAAGAGATGAAAAAGATAAAGTAGAAATATTATCAGGTATATTCAATGGTATGACAGATGGAACACCAATAACAGCAATAATATTTAACAAAGACCAAAGAAGTAAAAACTATGATAACTTAAAAAATAATCCAAGACCAGGACATGGCGATTTTTGTTGGAGAGAAAAATTTGGAAATTATGACTATCGTGGTGGAGGAAGAGGAAGTGGAAGAGTAACAATTGGACATGTAATAGGAGGAGCAGTAAGTAAAAAACTCCTACAACAACATAACATAACAACAACAGCCCATGTAACATCGATTCATAACATACATTCAACAAAGAAATTCACATTAAATACTATAAAAGAAAATATTACAAAGAATAATGTTAGATGTGCAGATTTAGAAGTTGCTACTTTAATGGAAGATGAAATTCTAAAACTTAAAGAAAGGGGAGATAGTACTGGAGGAAAAGTAGAAATAATCATTGATAATGTACCTGTAGGTTTAGGTCAACCAGTATTTGATAAGATAGATGGGGACTTTGCAAAGGCATTGATGAATATTGGAGCAGTAAAGGCTGTTGAAGTAGGATGTGGTATTGAAAGTTCAACATTAACAGGACATGAAATGAATGATGAATACTACATAGAAGATAATAAAATTCAGACAAAAACAAACAATGCTGGAGGAATTGTTGGTGGTATGACAAATGGTATGCCAATTATTTTAAAGATTTCTGTTAAACCAACACCATCAGTAAGTGGAATACAAAATACTGTTAATTTAGAAAAAAGAGAAAATTCCACTATAGAAATAGAAGGTCGACATGATCCATGTATCTGTCCAAGAATAACAACAGTTGCAGAAGCAGTATGTAACATGGTACTTGCAGATCACATGATAAGAGCAGGATATATTCATCCTGATAAAATAAATTAAAATATTTTAAAAATAGATCTATTTTAGAAAAATAAAAGTTGTGGTATTTACTTATTATATAACTTTAAAAACTTCTCATGAGCCAAGTATTCTATGGTATCATCTAGTTTTTCAAGTGATTCCACTTCATACTTATTTTGAAGAGCTTTTAATATTAAATAATCTGCCACATGTGGATTTTTAGGTAGTATTGGTCCATGTAGATATGTTCCAATGTAATTTTTATATACTACACCTTCAACACCATCAGTATCATTATTTCCCTTACCAACAAGAACATTTCCTAGTGGTGTGTAGTTAGAGTAGGTTCTACCTCCATGATTTTCAAAACCCACAATTGTTTTTGGAGTAATATCAAGTGTTGTTTCAAGAATAATATTGTTAATTATTCTATTTTGTCTATGAACAGTAGTATAATCAAATATATTAAGTCCTGGAAGACTATCACCATTTTTATTAATATATTCTTTTCCAAGTAATTGATATCCACCACAAACAGCAAGTAATACTTTATTTTCTTCAATTATTTGTTTAAATGAATCTTTATAATTTAGAAAATCATTATACACAATTTCTTGTGAATTATCAGATCCTCCACCTATAAAGAAGATATCTCCCAGTGATAGATCATATTTTTCTTCCTTGGAAAATTTATATAAATTAACTTCAATTCCTCGTTTTTCACATCTATTTTTTAAACATAGAATATTTCCAGTATCTCCATATAAATTTAGTTGTTCTGGATACATATGAAATAAATTTAGCTCCATATTAATCTCCTTTTGTTATTTTTTCAATATAATCTCTTGTTTTGAAGATAGCAGTGTATGTTGGTAGAACATATAATATATCAACATCATCTTCTATTGCAGTATCAATAGCATTTTTAAAATCATCATTAATAATTATTTTATCCTCTGATACTTCGGTGTATTTTACACGTAAAGCCATTTCTTCCGCTCGTATACCACTACAATAGTAGTTTAATATTGTATCCTGATTTTTTATAGTCATATCACCATCCCAAATCCATGATGTATCTTGTCCATCTGCAGGATTATCATTTAATATTTGTAGAATGGATTTTTTCTGATTATCATTGGATATTAATTTTATAGATTCACTAAGACCTATAGGATTTTTTGTTAAAACAATTTTTATTGTTTTATTATTATAGGTCATATCTTCCATTCTTCCAAGTGAAAAATGGAAATTAGCCATTTGTTTTTCTATTATTTGTGGTTTTATATTCAATGTATCACACAATGCATAGACTCCACATACATTATATGTATTATATGTTCCAATGTATGGAAATGTAATATTTATAATGTTATCATATGTTTTAAGAGTTATTTCTTGTTTATTCTCTTTTTTTATATGTTTTTGAACTATATAGTCACGTTTTCCATTGGAAAATAAACATTTAGCACACTCATATTCTCCTAGATTTCCATAGTTATATGTTTTATAGTCTAGTTTAGAACCACATAATGGACAGTTTTTTAGACATAAATTATTACCCTCCAAATCATCTGATTTAACTGAATATTTTACAACTTCATTTTCAAGTTTTGTGTAGGTATTAACATATGGATCATCTGCATTAAGTATTAAAGTAGCAGTAGGTACTTGTTTTATACTCTTTCTTACTTCATCCACTATTTCTTCTATTTCTCCATATCTATCTAGCTGGTCTCTGAAAAAGTTTGTTACTAGAATATAATCTGGTTTTAAATCTTTAATTACTCTAGGCATTGATCCTTCATCTACTTCAAATACTCCATAATCATAATGATCTTTTGTATCTTTAATATATGAACTAACAATACCTTGAATCATATTTGCACCCATAAGATTAGATAATACTATATTTTCATCTCTTAAAATATGATTAGTTAAATTGTTACTTGTGGTTTTTCCATTAGTCCCTGTGATAAGTATTATTGTATCAGCAGATTTTCTTATATCTTTTAGTATCTCTTTATGAATTTTTAGAGCAATATTTCCAGGTAAGGCTGTTCCAGATTTATTGGTCATATTCAGTGCTTTTAGTACTAATTTACCAGTAATCAGTCCAATGTCTTTCTTAATATTGTATAAAATATTACCCATTATTATCAATCCATTTTTTTTATTAATTTTTTTCTTCTTTTAAATCTAAAAATTAATCAAGGTATTAATATTATCTTATTTTTGTCATCTAATATATGTTATTATTTTTTCATAGATTAATATCATAATCTTAATATTTATTTTAAAAAATAGATAATAATGATAATAATTTATGGGGATGTAATATGAAAATGGTTTCTTTTGGTATTGATATTTCAGATAATGATATATCATGCTCTGATGAATTAATAAAAAGTATAGAAAACGATCTTTACAAGATAGAAAAAGAAGCTCAACTAGCTAAACTTACCAACATAACAGGTGATGATATTGTTATTACTGCAGTAACACGTGATGAAAACTTAGAGAATGTTAATAAAACAATACATCAAGTTTTAAAAGATAATGCACTTGGTTTTGATGACTTAAATGGTGTAGGTAATACGCCTTCTGAAGCAGGAGAAGGAATATCCTATGGAATAATAGATTTAAATCCAAATTATCTACCTGATGCAATTATCATAGGTTTTGATACATATTGTGGTGAATCATTTGTTGATAAGGTAGCAAAATCAGCAATAGATGCTGCAAAGGGCATGGACTTTGTAGGAGATGTTGGTGGTGGATGTGTTAGTGATATACAACACATTCCAGGTGTTGGATATGTATCTAGTCAAACAGATGATCCTGTTGTATTAGCATCAGTAGAAAATGTTGAACAGGTGGGAGTTGTAGCTGGAGCTATGGTTGGAGCAATACTTGGAAATAAAAACACATATCTTGTAAGGCGTAATACTCCTGCAAATGTAATTCCTGGAAGTGTAATTTGTTCTGTTACAGCATTGATGAATGGAAATATAATTGATTTAGCCCAACCTTTAAGTTATAAAATGAGAATTCTTGAAAAATAAATGAGTATTAAATTAAAAACTTCATTGTTATAATTTATAGATTATATTAAAATAAGTTATTACTATAATTTTTATAAAAATTATAGAACATACATAATTTAAGCAGTAGAAATGTTTAATATTAGAAAAAAACAAATAATAGATTAATTATGAAATATGAGTTATATATTTTTTTTAAAAAAATTTATTTTTGAAGAACATTAAATATAATATCAAATTAATAAAGAAAAATAAAATAAGGGGAATATTTGTGATATTACTAGATGAGAATACAAAAGCAGTTGTTCAAGGAATCACTGGAAAACAGGGACGTTTTCATACAAAAGAAATGGTGGAATACAATACTAATATTGTAGCAGGAACAAGTCCAGGAAAAGCAGGACAAACAGTTGATGGTGTACCAGTATATAATTCCATTGAGGAAATTAAACAAAAACATCCTGAGGTCAATGCTAGTATTATATTTATACCAGCACCATTTGTAAAAGATGCAGCATTTGAAGCAATAAGTCAATTAGATTTGGTTATTATTATAACAGAACATTTACCAATTCATGATTCAATGGAAATTGTTGAATATGCAAAACAACATAATACTACTTTAATTGGTCCAAATACTCCTGGAATTATAACACCAGGTGTTGGAAAACTTGGAATAATGCCAACACATATATTTAAAAAAGGAAAAGTAGGATTAGTATCTAGAAGTGGAACTTTAACATATGAAGTAGCAAGTCAAATAAGTGCTGCAGGTTATGGTTTAAGTACTGCTGTGGGTGTAGGGGGAGACCCTGTAACTGGTGAAAGTTTTACAAATATCTTAGAAAAATTTGAAAATGATCCAGAAACTGAACAAATTGTTATGTTAGGTGAAATTGGAGGAATAGCTGAAGTAAAAGCTGCAAAATATGCTCAAGAAAACTTAACAAAACCAATAATCTCATTTATTGCAGGAGTATCTGCACCTCTTGGAAAAAGAATGGGGCATGCAGGAGCTATTATTGAAGGAACTGATGGTACTGCTCAAAATAAAAAGGAACTACTTAAAAGTTATGGAGTTCATGTGGCTGATATACCTTCAGATATAGTAACAATACTTAATGAGATTACTGAATAATTTCAAATTCAATAACACTACTTCTTGTGGTGTTTATTACATTTTAATTCTTTTTTTATTCAATAGCTAAAAAATCATAACTTATTTTTAAAATAATTATAATAGACTATAAATTATAAAATAATAATTACACTATTATATTAGAATAAATAAATATTGTTATTAACAACAATTCTAGATGGTGCATTTTCATGGATTTAACTCAAGATGAAATAATTGAAAAATTAGATTCTGGCGAAATCAGAATATTTGAAATTGAAAAATATACAAAAACAGCAAATGAAGCAGCAGATATACGAAGAAAATATATTGAAATAAAAACAGGCACACAACTTAAACACATATCCAAATATTCTATTGACATGACAGATACTGCTAAGAAAAATATTGAAAATCCTATAGGAACTATTCAAATACCTGTAGGTGTAGTTGGACCTATTGTTATTGATAATAATGAAGAGAATATTGAAACATATGTACCTATGGCAACAACTGAAGGTGCATTACTTGCTAGTGTAAATAGGGGTTGTTCTGTTATAAGACGTTCTAATGGATGTAATGTTTCAATACTTTCAAATCAAATGACAAGAGCTCCTGTTCTTAAAACTAAATCTGTTCATGATGCTAATAAATTGAAAAAATGGATAGAAGATAATTTTGATAAAATAAAAGAAGTTGCACAGTCAACAACAAATCATGGAAAATTACTTAAAATAGATCCAATTGCTATAGTGGGAAGATTTGTATATCCACGTTTTGTATATGAAACTGGAGATAGTATGGGTATGAATATGGTAACTATTGCTACTCAAAAAGCATTAGATCTTATAGAAAAAGAAAATAATATTCATATCATAGCTTTAAGTGGAAATTTCTGTGTAGATAAGAAAGCATCTGCAGTAAATCTTATTGAAGGTCGTGGAAAAAGTGTTGTGGCAGAAGTAATTGTACCTAAAGAAGTTGTTGAAAGAGTACTAAAAACTACAACAGATGCAATTGTTGAAGTAAATTATGCTAAAAACTTAGTAGGCTCTGCAATTGCTGGAAGTTATGGTTATAATGCACATTATGCAAACATGGTGGCAGCAATCTTTTTAGCAACAGGACAAGATCCTGCACATGTGGTAGAGGGAAGTCTTGGTATAACTTCTGCTGAAAATGATAATGGAGATTTATATTTCAGTGTAACTTTACCTGATTTACCAGTTGCAACTGTTGGTGGTGGAACTAGACTTGAAACAGCTGTTGAGTCATTAAATTTACTTAATGCTAAAGGTTCTAATAAAGTCAATAGATATGCATCTATTGTTGCAGGAATTGTACTTGCAGGAGAATTATCATTGGTTGGGGCCTTAGCTGCAGGTCATTTGGCTCGTGCACATGAAGAATTAGGTAGATAAATCAAGAATACAATAAATTTAAGAGTAAGATTAAATATGAAAGTAACATTAAAACAAATTATTAAAGATTATATTGCAATGAGTAGGTATGTTGCATTAGGATCACTTGATGGGATATTAACAGTGCTGAGTATATCTCTAACAGCAGCAATACTCGGTATGAACTCTGGAGGTGCAGTAAATCCTGTTACTGTAGGTATAACAGGTCTTAGTGGTGGGATTGCTATAGCTCTATCCAATGGTTTTGGTTCATATATTGGTGAGGAAGCTGAAGAAGCTAAAATTATTAGAGATCTTGAATCTAGGATGATGTTAGATGAACGTTCATTAGATGATACTATTATTCATGAAGAAGCTAAATATCGTGTATATATGAGTATGTTAACACATGGTAGTGCAAGTTTCATGGGTTCATTTATACCTTCAATACCATTTTTCTTAATTGGTGATATTTACTCGGCAGTTATAGTAACATTAATTGTATGTTTTACTATGTTAACAGTACTTGGATGTTATCTTGGAAAAATATCCAAGGAAAGTATGGTTAAATCTGCTATTAAAATTATTTCAGTTGGAGTTCTTATAGTAATTATAAGTTATCTAATAGGTGGAAGTCATGGATAAATTAGGTGTAACTAATGATATATAAATACCATGTTGTTTTACTTAAAGAACAAGTAATTATAAATGATAAATATTATCAAGCAGATAATAAACCTAATAATGAGGAATTTAAGAAATTAGTAAATCAGTATGATGCTGATGAAGTAGTATTAAATACTATTTGTGATGATGAACTTGAGTCTATAGATAAAGAACATATTGATATTAATAGTTTATAATCTCCTCTATTTCTTTTTTGAGTCTTGTTTTTAATATAAAAATATTAATATAATGAAATAATCATATCTATTTTTAATAATAAAAAAAAATAAGAGAATAGGAGGTGTACTAATTGAAATTCAATCCAATTTTTGCTATTCTAGGATTTATTTTTGGAGTTATGGGTGGGTTTATTGCATATTTTTTATCTGGTTTTGCTTCCGAATTAATGACTAATAGTTCAATAGCACTTATTTCGGGAATTTTAGGTCTTATTGGTATATGGTTATTCAATAAGGATTATAGAGTTGCAATTACACAGTATATCATTGCTGGAATTGGTGTTTTAATTGGAGTTAGTTTGTATGGTGTAGTTGGCTGCATATTCTATGTACTTGCAGCTGTAGTTGCATTGATGGAAAAAGATAAGATAAAACCTACAATTTCACAAACAAATAATATACATTATTTTGGAAACAAGGATAATATTCCACAAGTACCTGTAATTAAAAGTGATTCACGTCTATGGATAATACCTTTAGTATCATTTATTGTTATTTTACTTGTAGGCGTTGGTGGAAATATTAGTCATGACATGGAGATTTCACAGAAGGCATCATCACTTGAAGTATCAAATGTAGCTATTGAAAGTGAAGGATATTCAATGTATAAGGTATCATGTGATCTTAAATCTTCAATGAATTATAAGTATCTACAAATGGAAGTTATATTCTATGATTCAAATAATGCTATTATTGGTAAAAGTCCACTTGTATGGAATATGAATAATCCACAAAAAGATCAGATAATTAAGGTTTCAGGAACTGCCATGACAAGTAATTCAAAGAATGTACCAGTACGTGCAGAATTATATTTCTATGATGATGCTCTAAATTCAAATCCTAACGATGCAATTTATGTGCACAATGTTACAATAAATTAAAAAAAATTCACTTATTTTTTATTTTTTTAAAATATTTTTATTTTTTTCCCTATTTTTTATTCTAATTTCATTTTTTCAAGTAAATTTGATTACTTTTAAAGCATAAGCTTTATAAAAGATTACCTATATATCAATAATAGTATAGGTGATATGTATAGTTGTCCAAATACCAAAAAAAATATAATGACATATATTAACGTATACCGTAAATTAATATCACATCACCACTTACCGATATTAAAAAAAACCTCTATACACACATCCCTATACCCACTTATTAATTAAAATAATATCACTATTTTTACATGAATTTAAGCAAAATAATTTATTATATTTAAAATAAATATATAATTAAATGAAATATTTTTTGAGTAATAATAAATATTACTAAATTAGATGAATTTAAAAAGGAGAATTTAGATGATACGATGTATTTCTTGTGGAAAAGAATACGATGATGATGAAATAATATATAACTGTACATGTGGTTCAATTCTTGAAGTAGAAACTGAAGTTGAAGATATTCCACGTGAAACTTTTGAAAATAGACGAGATAATATCTGGAAATACAAAGAATTCTTACCAGTAAATGCTGACAATAGAGTAAGTCTAGATGAAGGTGGAACACCATTTTGTAAATGTGAAAAAATAGGTAAAGAATTAGGTGTAGACCTTTATGTTAAAGTAGAAGGTTCAAATCCAACAGGTAGTTTTAAAGATAGGGGAATGAGTGTAGGTACAACAAAAGCAGTAGATCTTGGAGTAAATATGGTTGGTTGTGCTTCTACAGGAAACACTTCAGCTTCACTATCAGCATATGCTGCACGTGCTGGACTTAAATGTGCAGTAGTATTACCATCAGGAAAAGTAGCTTTAGGAAAATTAGCTCAAGCAATGTTCCATGGAGCAAAAGTATTTGCAATTGATGGAAACTTTGATGATGCATTAAAAACCATAACAGAATTAGCATTAGATGGTGAATTATATCTTCTAAATTCAATAAATCCATTCCGTTTAGAAGGACAAAAAACTATTGGATTTGAATTAGTACATGATCTTGGATGGGAATCACCAGATAGAGTAATATTACCTGTAGGTAATGCAGGAAACATATCTGCAATATGGAAAGGTATAACTGAATTTAGAGATGCAGGATACATTAAAGATACTCCTATGATGACAGGTATTCAGGCAGTTAACAGTGCACCAATAGCAAATGCAGTAAAAGCAGGAGAAGACACAGTAACTCCTGTAGAAAATCCAGATACTATTGCAACAGCTATAAGAATAGGAGCGCCTGTAAGTTCAGTAAAAGCTATGAGAGCAATAAAAGAATCTAATGGTACTGCAGAAACAGTAACTGATGATGAAATATTAGATGCACAAAAATATCTTGCAAGAACAGAGGGTATTGGTGTAGAACCAGCATCTGCTGCAAGTATTGCAGGACTTAAAAAATTAGTTGAAAATGGTGATGTTGATAAAGGTGAACGTGTTGTATGTATTGTAACAGGACATGTATTAAAAGATCCTAATGTAGCAATAGATGCATGTGAAGATCCAACACCTGTATCATCAGATCCTAATGAAATAAGAAATGTTATAAGAACCTTATAAGTTCATATAACTTCCACTTTTTTTTATTAAAAAAAATCTTTTGATTATTATGATGATTATAATTACAGGTACTCCAGGTACAGGTAAAACTACTGTAACAAAAATATTAAAGAATAAAATTAATGCTAAATTAATTAGTATTAATAGTTTACTTGAGAGTTATGATTTAACTTTAGGTACTGATGAAGTACGAGGATATAAAATAGTTGATACTATTGAAATGATTCCTATTGTTAATAAAATCAGAAAAGAATGTGGTGATAATCTTCTTATATTTGAAGGACATTTAGCACAAGACTATCCAAGTAGTGATATGGTTGTTGTTTTAAGATGTAATCCTGATATTCTTAAAAAACGATTAGATAGTCGTAATTGGCCTGAAAAAAAGGTTAAAGAGAATGTTAGTGCTGAGATTTTAGGTGTTTGTACAAGTGAAAGTTATGAAACTTATGGAGATATTGTTCAAGAAGTGGAAACATCTAATTTAACACCAGATGAGGTTGCAGATATATTGATAGATATCATTAATAAAAAGGTAGAATATCCTTTAGGTATTATTGATTATCTTGGAGATTACTTCACATATCTTGATTAATTTTTTATTTTTTTAATAATATTACTTTTTTTAAAATGATTCTGGACGTTTCATGTTCAAATACTATTTATTTTCTGAATATTACGTGTATCTTTCTTTTATTTATATAACTAATTCCTTATTTTTCTTTATTTAACTTTAAACTATGATAATTTAAATGTGGGTTTAATAACTAATTAATAAATTAACCTCAGATTAAAATAATATTTTTATTGAATTTAAAAGTTTAAATAATTTTTTATTGTATTGTTATATAAATTTAGGGGGGGGGTGATGTGACACATGATCCTAAAACTTTAAATAAGTATTTATTGTATTGTTATGTATTAGTTTTTTAAAAAATTTCCTTTAAATGATTTTAAAATAGTAATGTTTAATAATGATAAATAATAAAATATGTTGAGAGAAGATTTAAGTTTATTTTAAATTCAAATCATTTAAATTTAAGTAATATTTAAATTTACAAATAAAAGTTTTAAATAGAAATTAAATAATCTTCTTTATTTAATTAATAAAATAGTAGTTGAGAATTAAGAATATTTAAAAATATTCTATTTATTTAATATGGGTGAAAAATAAAATTTTTTTAAATCAAACAGGATAAATTTCATAAATAATTATGAAATAAGGATAATCAAAATGAAAGTAGAGATAAAAATAAGATTATAAATTGGTGAAACTATGCATAAAAATAGAATAGTGTGTATATTTATTATGTTATTAGTTTTATTAATTGGATTAAGTTGCGCTGTAGCAACAGATACTTCTAAAGATATTTCAGAGTTAGAAGTAAAAAAACAAGATATTGATACAAATATAAATGCTCTAAAAGAATCAAATGTTGATAAAACAGTAAATCAAAAAGAAATAATAGGAAAAACGCAGAATACACAAATTGATAAAATAAAAGCTAAAGAAACTACGAAAAACACAATAACAAAGAAAGAACCAACAATAAGTAGCACTGAAAAATCAACAAAAACAACAGATGATGACACTCAAGAAGCATCAAATCATGATGCAAAGTCTAATAAAAAATCAAACACTGATTCATCAACATTAGTACCTCTTGAAGATCACGAGGAAGTATCTTATGATAAAAATACAGTATCAAATGAAGTAAATATTAATCCAAAAGTAACTAATAACATAAAAGACAGTACATTTAATTTAAAAAATATTGAAGAACCATATAAAAATGTTTCAAGTTTAAATCAAATAAACACCAATGGAACATTTAATTTAACAAGTGATACTTCTGGACAATTAACATTATCTGATGGAAATACTACAATATATGGAAATAATCATAAGATAATACCAAATAATGCAAATCAATACTTTGTAACAATTAATGCAGGACAAAAACTTACATTGAAAAATATAGTTATAGATAGTAATCCTGGATTTTTCAATGATTGGCTATACAGACCTGCAATAATAGTTAATGCTGGTGGAGAATTAATATTAGATAACTGTACAATATCAAGAACAATTCAAGCTATTAAATCAGAAGGTAATGTTACAATATTAAATAGTAACATAAATAACAATGGTAGAATTGCTCATGGTGCTACAATAGAGATAAAAGGAAATTCAAATGTTTATATAGAAAAGTCACGTTTATCTAATAACCAATATTGTGGAATTAATGTAGCAAGTAATCAAGCAAAAGTACTATTAAATCAAACAGAACTAAGTGGATCTATAGAAATGCACGTATATCTGGGAAATATATCATTATACAATGTTACATATGATGGTACACAGATAACTGATGAAAACAAAGTAAGTAACGATGGAATTCAAGATACTCAAGATAAAACTAATAAAAAAAATATAATTATTCTTGAAGACAGTATGATTTCCATAGATCATGCACAGAAAATATTAAATTCAACAACAATGACAATAAATGGAAGACTCACAAGTGGAAATACATATCTTCCAAATCAAACACTGAAAGTATATGTTGATGATGTATTAATTGGAGAAGTTACTACAAATGATAATGGATATTATACTATATCCTACACTGCAGAAGAAGTTGGTAATCATAACATAAAAGTAACCTATGATGGAAATTACAAATATCTTCCATCTGAAGCTAAATCATCATTCGAAGTATATAAAATAGATACAAATATCATAATTAACAACATCAATGATGAACTATTTGATAAACTTGCAAATATCACAGGAACACTTACAAATGCCAATGACGAAGTCATATCCGATGCTAAAGTAATAGTTACAATTAATGGTAATCAAAAGATTTTAATAACAAACAGTACTGGTGGATTCACATATACTGGAGCTAAAGTTTTACTTGGTGATAATACAGTTACAGCATTATTTGAAGGAACAAGAACATACAATCCATCAGAAGATACAAAAACATTCACAGGTAAAAAACATGATACACAAATAACACTAAATCCAATAGAAAATACACATATTGATGATTCTATTGAAATAAGTGGTATATTAACAGATGTAAATGGCACAGTACTTACAAATAAAAACATAATAATCACAATAGATAATCAACAACACACCATAACAACAGATGATAATGGAAAATATAGGATAACACATACCATAACATCTTCTGGAGAAAAAACAGTACTAGTAACATATGATGGAGACACAGCATATAATCCAAGTAGTAATCAAACATCATTCAATGTACGTAAAATAAACACAACCATTTCACTAGATAATATAAGTGATACAACAATAGACTCAACTATTTGGATAAGTGGAATACTCAAAGATGAAATTGGAAACATACTACCAAATACTCAAGTAAGTATTTTAATAAATACACATAACATAACAACAACCACAGATGTAAATGGAAAATATAATTACTCCTATACTACAACCACACTTGGAGAAAATAGGATAATGGTAGGATATATTGGCAATGATAAATATTCTTCTTCATACAATGAAACATCATTCAATGTACATAGAATAAATACAAATCTATCCAT